>NZ_JAKUGE010000011.1:0-105591 GCF_022663795.1 Bacillus cereus group sp. BfR-BA-01349 | reverse complement strand
TCATGGATAAGTTGGTTGATGATAGGCTTTTGTGAGACCTGAGCCTACAACTTTGCTAGAGTTGAATCTCTAAATGCCCGTATGGGCGCACGTGGATATCATGAAAAAACAGGAAATTTCAAAGGAGCTAACTTCCCCTATGTAGCTGCTAACTTCTACAACAAATCAACTGGCCGCTTATTTTTACCACCGTTTACTGTAAAAATGGTAGATGGTGTTCCTGTAGGATTCATTGGGGTTGTTACAACTGATACACCAAATGTCGTTATGCCTACGATGCTTAAAAATGTACAAATTACTGATGAAGTAGAAGCAATTAATAAATCAACACAACAATTAAAACGCCTCGGCGTTAAATCTATCGTCGTTCTTGCTCATGTCGGTGGAACAACCGATGAGTCTGGAGTAACAAATGGCGATCTTACTCGAATTGCAAATGAAACAGACCCAGAAGTTGATGTTATTTTCGGTGGACATAGTCATACGTATGTAAATGGTACAGTAAATAATAAACTAATTGTCCAAGCAAATTCATACGGAACGGCTTTCTCAGACGTGGATGTAACAATTGATCGTAAAACAAAGGATATTGTAAAGAAAAAAGCTGAAGTTGTTACAACGTATCATGAAGGTGTAGAACCTGATAAACAAGTAAAGAAAAAACTAGATCAATATAAAGAAAAAATCGCACCACTTGTAAATGAAGTGGTCGGAAAATCTACAGCACCTATCGACCGTAAACAAAATGATGCTGGTGAGTCCACTCTTGGAAATTTAGTTGCCGATGCTCAGCGTCAAACGATGCAAACTCAAATTGCCCTCATGAATCCTGGTGGCATTCGTAATGACTTAGATGCTGGTGATATTACGTGGGGTGAGTTATACGGCATTCAACCTTTTGGAAATCAATTGATTAAAGTAGATTTAACAGGTCAAGACATTCGCGATATTTTAAATCAGCAATGGCAAAAAGGAACAACAAGAATGCTTCAAATTTCAGGTATTCAATATACGTGGGATGCAAATAAACCAAACGGTGAAAAAATTACAAATATACGTTTAACAAACGGAGAAGAATTATCTCCATCTACAACGTATAGCGTAGTTGCAAATGCCTTCTTAACTTCTGGCGGTGACGGATTTGTATCATTTAAAAATGGTACAAATGCAGAAACTGGTCCAAACGACTTTGAAGCGTTAGTCGATTACGTAAAACAATTAAAAGAACCAATTCAGCCAGTTATTGATGGAAGAATTCAAAAAGTAAATTAAGTGTTTCTCTAATAATAAATTTCATTTTTCACACCATAAAGGATTTGTACTGATCCTCTATTTTATACGTAATATACATCATAAAAAGGATACTCGTTCTTCCAATGAACATAGTATCCTTTTCTTTAGTTATCAAAATGTGATGTTTTGTCAACTTCATATTGCTGTAAAAATTGTTGCAACGCTTCTTCTACAAGTTTAGATTTTTGAATTCCTTTCGATTCTGATATAAGGTCCAATCTTGCTAATATTTCTGTATTAATAGAAAAAGTTCGTCTCTTTTTCTCTGTACTTTTACTCACAATTGGTGCAATTACTTCTTCTCTTTTTCTTAATAACTCATAAATACTTTGTAGTTGCTCATAAATTAATAATTGATAATCTGTTTTCTCATATTGAAGGGCGGTCGCTTCTTGGAGTTGTAAGTGACGTGGTTCTTCTCCATCTCCTACAAAAATACGTTTCTTCTGCTCTCCATCATATTCGTATCCAATCAATCTTAATTTCTTCGATAATGTATACGGGCTTATTTCAAGACGTTTTGCTATAATAGCGATGGATTCACGTCTATTTAAACCATCTATAATTTCTCCAATCGTCACAATTTCCCTCCTCCCGTGTTGAAATGACACTAGTATGGTATGTTACAATGATTTTCTAACAGTATATGCAAAATGAATAGCCTGTGCGATTCATACGATTTCACAAAAGGAGGTTTTCAATATGCTTTTTCGTAGCTACACCCCTCAGTTCTATAATGAAAACAAACAACTCATTCCTAATAGTATCGCTACGATAGAAAGCGTTATGATTAATAATCGAAAACAAACTCTCCTTATGCGTGGACAAAACGTAGAGCAACCTATTTTATTATGCTGTCACGGCGGACCTGGGATGGCACAAATCGGATTTATTCGCCATTTTCAAAAAGAATTAGAGAAGCAATTTATTGTTATTAATTGGGATCAGCGCGGGGCTGGTAAATCCTTTTCACTGAAAGATTTCGGAGCAAATTTCACAATCGAACAATTCGTTTCCGATGCAAAAGAAGTGATTCAATATGTACTTAAAAGGTTCAACAAACAAAAACTATTTCTCGCTGGTCATTCTTGGGGAAGTATTATTGGGCTTAACATAGCACATCAATATCCAAAGTATATCGAGGCTTACATCGGTATTGGGCAAATTGTACATATGAAACAAAATGAAGAATTGCTATATCAACATTTAATTCATTCTGCAAAAAAACATGATCATAAAAAGGCATTAGCTTCCCTTTTAAAATTAGGCAAACCACCATTTTTAGATACGAGACGTCTCATTATTCAAAGAAAGTGGCTTGGCACATTTGGAGGCGCAATCCAAAACGGATCTTCCTTTTCTTTCATACGAAAAGGTTTCTTTTCTCCTGAGTATACGCTATTAGATTGGTTCAAGTTTCTCGCAGGAAATTTAAAATCTGGCGTTTTATGGGAAGAAATGCTGACAATCGATTTCTTTTCTTCTATCTCAAGTTTATCTATTCCAGTTTATTTTTGTTCTGGTCGCTATGATTATCAAACTCCTTATGCACTCGTTCAGGAATATTGCGATATTATTGAAGCGCCTATAAAAAAGATGATTTGGTTCCCAAATTCAGCACATTCTCCTGATTTAGAAGAACCAGAATTATTCGCTAATTCTTTGCAATCAATTAAACAAGAGCTAGCTTTTCAGCATTAGTAACAAAAGGCTCTTTTACATTTCATAGAAAACATTTTATAATACTATGTCGCAAGTATGTATAAACATAGCAAAATGTTTCATATTTACTTGTCTTAACAGAATAAAAATTTAGGGAGATTACATTTATTATGAACGCTGTACTCGTCGCAGTAGCAATTATGCTATTGCTTAGTTTGTTACGTGTCCAGGTCATTGTCGCCATCATTGTTGGAGCTTTAACAGGCGGAATTATCGGCGGACTCGGTATTTCAGAAACGATTAACACTTTTACAACTGGTCTTGGAAACAGTGCTCCAATCGCTTTAAGTTATGCAATGCTTGGTGGTTTCGCTATTTCCCTTTCCAAAACAGGACTTCCAGATGCTATGATTCAAACTGCATTAAAATGGATTGGCAATGAACAAGACACGAAAAAACAAGTTTATTCTAAAATACTTATTTTATTCATTATCTTAACGATGGCTTGTTTCTCGCAAAATGTGATTCCTGTTCACATTGCTTTCATCCCCATCTTAATTCCAGCACTTTTAAAAGTATTAAATGAGCTGAAAGTGGATCGCAGACTTGTCACATGTATTATTACATTTGGATTGATTACTCCTTATATGTGGATCCCTGCAGGGTTCGGAAAAATTTATCATGACGTATTGCAAACCAACGCTGCGCAAAGCGGCCTTACATTTGATGTCACACTTATTCCAAAAGCAATGACTATTCCAGCAATCGGTATGATTATTGGATTATGTGTAGCAGTATTCATTACGTACCGAAAACCTCGTACGTATGAAACAGAACAAATTCATACTACCGAAAATGAAATCGTTCCCTATACAAAACGTAGTATTACTTTCGGGTTATTATCTATCATTGCTACATTAACTGTTCAATTAACAACAGAATCAATGATTTTCGGTGCTTTAGCAGGTATTATCGTCTTATCAGTTAGTGGCAGTCTACCACTTAAAGAAGCAGATGCGATATTAACAAGCGGAATGCGTATGATGTCCTTTATTGGCTTTGTTATGATTGCTGCCGCCGGATTCGGCGCTGTTCTTCGAAAAACAGGACATGTTGAATCTCTAGTGCAAACGAGTGCACATATAATTGGAAATAACAAACCACTCGCTGCATTTCTTATGCTCGTTATTGGACTTCTCGTTACGATGGGAATTGGTTCATCCTTTTCAACCATCCCTATCTTAACAACCATTTTTGTACCTCTTTGCATTCAGCTTGGATTTAGTCCAATGGCCACAATTGCTATTATCGGTACAGCCGGAGCGCTAGGTGACGCAGGATCTCCAGCATCGGATAGTACCCTTGGACCAACATCCGGTTTAAATGCTGATGGTCAGCACCATCATATATGGGATACATGTGTACCCACTTTTCTACATTACAATATACCGTTACTTATATTTGGCTTTATTGCCGCAATTACATTATAAAAAGGTGCGTATAAAACGCACCTTTTACTTTTTCATTTTTCCTTTTAATTGTTGAAAAGCTACTTTTCCGTTATCTTTGACACAGCTTTCAATTGTCGGTGGTGATGAACCTATCCATTCACACTCTATGCTCCCCTTCGGTCCAACAATTTTTAATTTATCTGGTATATGTATATTTAGAAATCTCGCTGACCGAATTAACTCAATAGCAATCTGATCACTTGAGGCTACAATTCCATCTATATATGGATTGTTTTGCAATAATGTAATAAATTGTTTATTTGTATACCCTTGTACACATTCTTCTCGATAAGAGATTCCTTCATCCCAAACAGCGTCTAAAAACCCTGCTATATGATCTTCCATTTCTTCACTTTCTTCTCCCTCACCGAAATATGCAAGAAAGTGACACCCTTTCTCTTTTAATAAAGAAACAGCTCTCTGTCCACTTTCATAATAATTTCCATGTAATTGTTGCTCATCAATCACAACAAACGGAAATGGAATTTCTCCTACACTTTTAAAAACTGCTCTTGTCAAAATAACACCTGCAATGTTATTTTGCTTCAGCATATGTATGTATCTATCTTTATTCTCTATATTACAAATAATGATTTGATAACCTTCTTTATATGCTATTTCCTCAATACAATGTAGCAAAGTGATGTTTGATTGGTTACATAAATTATCTACAAGTAATGCAATTATCGTTGAATTCTCTTTAAATAGTGGCTTCGCTGCACTGTTTGGCCTATAACGTAATTCTTCAATTGCTTCCTTTACTTGTTTTACTGTGTCCTCATGAACGTATCCTTTTTCATTAATAACTCGTGAAACGGTTGCGACTGAAACACCTGCCAATTTTGCAACATCACGTATAGTTGCCACATCGTCACCCCTTAATATGGTAATAGATTACAATTTTACGGTATCCTAAATTACACTATCCGTCAAGATTAATAACTCACATTTCTGAAAATTTTTACATCACTTCACTAAACGATACTCCAACTGAATTTCATGTAAAATTGGGATATTATCATATCCAATACGTGGAATTTCTTTCTTTATTTTTCGCGCCTCCTCTACCGCATTCACATATAAATTAGTCATTACAAAATTACGTTTTTGGTAAAATCGTAACGCATTCATATTATCATTAGTTGTAATAAGCCAAACCTGTCTGCACCGTTCTTCTGCAACTTGTAATACACAATCCACAAGTTTCGTCCCTATTCCTTTTCTTTCTTCAAAGCTATCTAGCGATACAATTTCGCACATATTTCCGGTCATTTCATACGTTATAATTCCGATTATTCTGTCATCTGAGAGCGCAACAAATCCTGGCAACTCTTCTAACTGATGTCCCTTACCACGTGAAACCATCAATGAACTTCCCCAATTCTCACACATGAACATTCGGATTGTTTCTTTCATCGCTGGCGTAATTTTTTGTATATGCAGCATTTCCTATTTCTCCCCTTTTATATCATTGTGATACAATATAAGTGTATCACATGTAACGGTATTTGGAGGATGAGGTAAAGTATGAAACGTTTTTTTGCAGCATTGTTTACTATACTAGGTGCAATAACTGCGCTTGGGATTTTCTTTACAAATAAAGTGATGTACTTAAAGAAAAAAACAGAGGAAGAAGTACTCGAAAGAGAAACGAAAAAACATTTTCGTATAGAGGATTTTGATGCTCTTCATAAAGAAGAAATTCATATCCCTTCACAATTCGGATACGACCTTCACGGATATTACATTCCTGCTGGTCATTCCACCAATAAGTTTATGGTTTTTTGCCACGGTGTAACTGTAAATAAAATAAACTCTGTAAAATATGCAAACTTATTCTTAAAAAGGGGATATAACGTCCTCATTTACGATCATCGTCGTCATGGTAAAACTGGCGGAAAAACAACAAGCTATGGATACTATGAAAAACATGATTTAAAATCCGTAGTTGACTGGCTAAAAAACCGTTTTGGCACCAATATTACACTTGGTATTCATGGTGAATCTATGGGAGCTGCAACACTTCTTCAATACGCAGGACTTGTAGAAGATGGTGCTGATTTCTATATTGCAGATTGTCCTTTCTCTGATTTTCACGGACAATTACAGCACCGTTTAAAGGTTGAATTCCATTTACCAAAATGGCCTTTATTACCTTTAGCAAACGCATTTTTGAAAGTTCGTGACGGTTATACAATTCGTGAAGTTTCACCAATCGATTGTATAAAAAACATTAACAATCCCGTTCTCTTTATTCATAGTAAAGATGACGACTATATTTTAGCTGATATGACAAAAGCGTTATATGAAGCGAAAGAAAATAATAAGCAACTTTATATTGCAGAACACGGTGCACACGCTTGCTCTTATAACGAAAATAAAGAAGAGTACGAAGCAGCCGTCGATCAATTTTTAAACACATATGTGAAAGAAACAAAAAACAGGCTTGCATAAGCCTGTTTTTTATTGCGCTAAAACGTCTGTAACTTGTTCCATATTTTCAGAAATCCATTGCATTGCATCATCTAACGTTGGGAATTCTGTCGTTTGAAATGTTACTTCATCTTGCAGTAACCAAACATCCTTTGCCTCTTGCCCTACACCTGCAATGGACCAATGCAACAAACTATATGGATGATTATCATTCAAAAATGATGCCCACGTGCACTCATTTGCAATGTTTCGTAATGTATGTAATTGTTTATCCATCTCTCGTCACCTTACTCTAGTCAGTTATGAAAACTATTATGACACTCTCTTCTTTCTCAAACAAAGTGCTCTTTTTCCCCGCTATTTGCGGGCAGTAAAACTCCCACCTCAAAATTCGGCTGAAACAAAGAAGTTAGGTGGGAGATTAACTGCCCCTAAAAGCCCGATTGGTTCAACTAATAATTAGTGGGGGATGCCTCCCCCACTAATTAAAGTTTCACTTTATATTGCCAAGCACTTCCCTTGATTATATGATGAAATTAAGCGTTTGGGAAGGAGGGATAACGTTGGCAAAAGTACAAATTAAAGTAAATGATAATGGCTCTTTTCGCGTTACAGGGGACGTGGAATTAGTCGACTCACAAGGGAATGTATTCCCAGCAAAACCGGCATTTTCTTTATGCCGTTGTGGTTTATCAAAAAATATGCCTTATTACGACGCTTCGCATAAAGGTAAATTCGAGTCTGTTGTTAGAGCACCAGAGGCAGAATAATTTTACATGTGACATGCACATTTTTTTGTGCATGTTTTTTCTTTTTAGCAACTCCGTTATATCCCTTCTCTTTACAACATTTCTAATACTTTTATTTCCATTCCAGCCTGCATATATTTTCACACAATTCTTCACATTCGAATATTTTTTACTAGCCTTTTATTTTTTTTGTGCTATAATTTGAGCAAACAGCATCCTTCGGGGTCGGGTGAAATTCCCAACCGGCGGTGATGAAGTGAAAACTTCTAAGTCCATGACCCGTTTTCAACTCGAAAACGGTGGATCTAGTGAAACTCTAGGGCCGACAGTATAGTCTGGATGGGAGAAGGATATGTTTCTAGTTTTTTATATAGTGAATACACTTTTATTTCAGTATGCATATTTTTAAAGATTCATTTTGATTCTTTATATATGTTTAATTTTCTATACTTATTTTTTATACTGAAATAAAAAGAGACAACTAGCGTTTAAAAATTCGATATTTTGCTAGGTTTTTTCCTTATGCAGAAATATCAATTATCGTTAGGTTTCTTTCCTATGCTTTCGTATTCAAACTATATTTCTAGAAATCACGTCTCCCAAACCCCAAGGATATTAAATCCTTGGGGTTTTTTGTTTTTTTTTGGAGAGGTGAAGAAAATGACAGATCAAGAATATATGAGGATTGCCCTGCAGTTAGCAGAAGGAACATCAGGACAAACAAGTCCAAATCCTATGGTTGGTGCTGTTGTTGTAAAAGATGGAAACATCGTTGGTATGGGGGCTCATTTACGAGCTGGTGAAGAACACGCAGAAGTTCATGCCCTTCAAATGGCTGGTCAGAACGCCAAAGACGCTACCGTTTATGTAACACTGGAACCGTGTAGCCACTTTGGAAAAACACCACCTTGTTGTGAATTGCTCATCGAAAAAGGAGTTAAGCGTGTTGTAATTGCTACTCTCGATTGTAATCCGCTCGTTTCTGGTACCGGAAAAAGAAGATTAGAGGAAGCTAAAATTGAAGTAACTACCGGTGTTCTTGAAGCAGAAGCAGTTTTATTAAATCGCTACTTTTTTCACTACATGAAAACGAAACGCCCTTTTGTAACAATCAAAACAGCGATGAGCTTAGATGGAAAGACAGCAACTGTAACTGGTGAAAGTAAGTGGATTACAGGTGAACAAGCACGTGCTGATGTTCACCAATATCGCCATACACATGATGCAATTCTTGTTGGAGTAAATACAGTTATAGCTGATAATCCTCATTTAACAACAAGAATTCCAAATGGTGGGAAACATCCTATTCGCGTTATTTTAGATACCCATTTACGAACGCCACCATCTTCTCATGTCATAACAGATGGTTTAGCACCGACGTGGATTATTGTCGGTAAGGATGTAAAGAAAGAGAAGATATCTTCTTATGAATCTAAAAATATAGCTATATTCCAAATGGAAACGAATTATATAGAAATCGAGGACCTTCTTTCCTTTCTTGGAGAGAAACAAATTCTTTCTCTATTCGTTGAAGGTGGCCAATCGATTCATGCAAGTTTCTTAAAAACAAACAATTTTAATGAAATTGTAACCTATATAAGTCCGAAATTAATTGGTGGGAAAGATGCTCCTACTTTATTTGGAGGAAATGGTTTTTCAAAATTACAAGATGCGCTTTCCTTGAAAATTCAAGAGATGAAACAAATTGGTGATGATATAAAAATCGTTGCGAATGCCCGAAACGAGGTGACGAAATGTTTACAGGAATTGTAGAAGAATTAGGAACGATAGCAAACATGCAACAAAGCGGAGAAGCGATGAAATTAACGATTCATGCAAACAAAATTTTATCAGATGTTCACTTAGGTGATAGTATCGCTGTTAACGGCATTTGCTTAACTGTAACAAGCTTTACAACTACTTCATTTACAGTTGATGCAATGCCTGAAACGATGCAGTCGACATCACTTCGCATGCTTAAACCGCACTCTAAAGTAAATTTAGAGCGAGCAATGGCTGCAAATGGACGATTCGGTGGACATTTCGTTTCAGGACATATTGATGGCATCGGAACGATTTTAAATAAAAAACAACATTACAATGCCGTATATTACAAAATAGCAATTTCTGATGAACTGCTGCGCTATTGTTTGCAGAAAGGGTCCATTGCTGTTGATGGAACGAGTTTAACGATATTTGATATAGACGAATCTTCCATAACGATTTCACTCATCCCGCACACAGTAAGCGAGTCTGTCATTGGAGAAAAAAATGCCGGAGATATCGTAAACATTGAGTGTGACATGATTGGTAAATATATCGAACGCTTTATTACTAAACCTACAAAACGAGTAGGTTCAATGACTGAAAGCTTTTTACAAGAAAACGGATTTCTATAAGGGGGAAGCACAATGTTTCATCGTATTGAAGAAGCTCTAGAAGATTTAAAACAAGGTAAAGTCGTTATCGTATGTGATGATGAAAACCGAGAAAATGAAGGCGATTTTATTGCTTTAGCAGAGTACATTACACCAGAAACAATTAATTTTATGATTACACATGGCCGTGGTCTCGTTTGTGTACCGATTACAGCAGGGTACGCAGAACGTCTACAATTAGAACCAATGGTATCTCATAATACAGATTCACATCATACTGCGTTTACAGTGAGCATTGACCATGTTTCTACAACAACAGGGATTAGCGCTCACGAACGTGCAACTACGATACAAGAATTGTTAAACCCCGCATCAAAAGGCGCTGATTTCAATCGACCTGGACATATCTTTCCATTAATTGCGAAAGAAGGCGGTGTCCTGCGTCGTGCAGGTCATACAGAAGCTGCTGTTGATTTAGCAAAGCTATGCGGTGCCGAACCAGCTGGAGTTATTTGCGAAATTATAAATGAGGACGGCACGATGGCACGTGTACCTGATTTAATAGAATGTGCAAAACAATTTGATATAAAAATGATTACAATAGAAGATTTAATTGCTTATCGCCGCCATCATGAAACACTTGTGACGAGAGAAGTGGAAATTACATTACCTACAGATTTCGGTACTTTCCACGCAATTGGCTATTCTAACTCATTAGATACGAAAGAACATATCGCACTTGTAAAAGGTGATATTTCAACAGGTGAACCGGTACTTGTACGTGTTCATTCTGAATGCTTAACAGGAGATGTATTCGGTTCACATCGCTGCGATTGCGGACCACAACTCCATGCAGCACTTGCTCAAATTGAGCGTGAAGGAAAAGGTGTTCTTCTTTATATGAGACAAGAAGGAAGAGGCATTGGGCTTCTTAATAAGCTTCGCGCTTATAAATTACAAGAAGAAGGATTCGATACTGTAGAAGCAAATGAAAAACTCGGCTTCCCTGCTGATCTTCGTGATTACGGTATCAGTGCTCAAATATTAAAAGATTTAGGTTTACAAAGCTTACGATTATTAACGAATAACCCAAGAAAAATTGCTGGCTTACAAGGTTACGATTTAGAAGTAGTCGAGCGTGTACCGTTGCAAATGCCGGCAAAAGAAGAAAATAAATCGTATTTACAAACGAAAGTAAATAAATTAGGACACTTACTAAACTTATAATTAAAGGAGAGATTTATTATGGTATTCGAAGGTCATTTAGTTGGTACAGGATTAAAAGTTGGAGTTGTTGTTGGACGTTTTAACGAATTTATTACAAGTAAGTTACTTGGCGGAGCTTTAGACGGATTAAAGCGTCACGGTGTAGAAGAAAGTGATATTGATGTTGCTTGGGTTCCTGGTGCATTTGAAATTCCTTTAATCGCTAAAAAGATGGCTAGTAGCGGAAAGTATGATGCTGTTATTACATTAGGTACTGTAATCCGAGGTGCTACAACACACTACGATTACGTTTGTAATGAGGTAGCAAAAGGTGTTGCGTCTTTATCACTACAAATGGACATCCCAGTTATTTTCGGCGTATTAACGACAGAAACAATTGAACAAGCGATTGAACGCGCAGGTACGAAAGCTGGTAATAAAGGATATGAATCAGCTGTTGCTGCAATTGAAATGGCTCACTTATCAAAACAATGGGCATAAAAAAAAGAGGCTGCGGCCTCTTTTTATTTTTTCACCTTTTTTTGTACATCTTTTATTAATTCATTCATCGTTTTTCCTTCTGTTTTTATATGAAGAGCTTGTGCTGTTCTCCATACATTCTCTCTTTTTTTCGCTTCTTCTATAATAGTAATTTCTTTTCTAACTTCCTTTAAATCTTTTCCTTCCGTTTTCAATCCAAAATGTTCAGCTTTCGTTCGAAAGTGTTGTTCGATTCTTTGTTGCATCTCTTTTTGTTCAGGATTTTCAGCAGCCTTAACTGGATCAGAACTTATTGCTTTTATTAAAATTAAACAAGTCATAATCGCTAATATGTATTTGTACATGTAAAATCCTCCAACCCAATATAAATTACATATTTACTATGTACAACTAGGGCTTGGAAAATTCGTCCACAAAAATTCTTTTTTTCGCTCAAAAACCAATAATATCAAGCGTTCACAACTATTTATTACATTTTATTTACAAAAAAAGCAAACCCTTTTACAAGTTTGCTTTTTCATCTATCTTATAATGCACATTCTTCAATCTCAAATCCTAAATCTGCAATCATACCCCAGTCCGCAGTCGGCTCTTGTCCAGCTGTCGTTAAGTAGTCCCCGACAAAAATAGAATTTGCTGCAAATAAACCGATTGGCTGTACAGAACGTAAATTGATTTCACGTCCTCCTGAAATACGAATTTCTTTTGTTGGGTTTACAAAACGCATCATTGCAAGTACTTTTAAACATTCTACTGGCGTTAACTCTTTTTGCCCTTCAAGAGGTGTCCCCTTTACAGCAACAAGGAAATTACAAGGGATAGAATCTGCATCTATACGTTGTAATTCAAATGCAATTTCAGCACGCTCTTCAATTGTTTCTCCCATGCCAAAAATTGCTCCAGAGCATGGTGAAATACCAGCTTGTTTTGCTTTTTGAACTGTATCAACACGATCATCATACGTATGAGTTGAACAAATACTATCGTAATTATTTGCATGTGTATTTAAGTTGTGATTATAACGGTGCACGCCTGCTTCCGCTAAACGTCCTGCTTGATCTTCATTTAAGAAACCTAAACAACAACAAATCTTCAAGTCTGTCGTTTCACGAATTTCCTTAACTGCTCCAATTAC
Source organism: Bacillus cereus group sp. BfR-BA-01349 (assembly GCF_022663795.1). Lineage (NCBI taxonomy): Bacteria > Bacillati > Bacillota > Bacilli > Caryophanales > Bacillaceae > Bacillus > Bacillus cereus group sp. BfR-BA-01349. The sequence continues at coordinate 92,723 of NZ_JAKUGE010000011.1, read as the reverse complement.
GTGATTTACCTCTTTATCCGTCGGACGACGACCAGACGCTACAATACAATATGTACCTGCTTTACGGCGTATTGCTTCATGTGCCCCTTCTACAATCTTCTCCTGCGTTAACCATGCATATTTATCAATCGGTGCTTCTGAAATAATAGACTGTGAGCAATATCCACAATCTTCAGGACATAATCCAGATTTCGTATTAATAATCATATTCAATTTTACTTTCTTACCAAAGTGATGATGGCGAATAATGTAAGCTGCATTCATAATTTCTAAAACTTCTGTATCATCAGCTTCTAATATCGCTATTGCATCTTCTTTCGTAATCATTTTCTCTTCCACTACGTCGTATGCAAGTTTTTTCCAATCCCTTTTTGTTTGTACTTGTTTCATTTCATCTCTTCCCCTCTTTTGTTATACGTATAAATAAAGCATGATACGTTGCCATTATCCCTTCATTTCCCGTGAAGTCTCTTTCGTATATGCGTAGCATCGCACGAAAGAGTGAGGGACTTTGACAATATGATCCTTCATTGCTATTAGTTGCTCCTACTTTTCGAATAGAATGCAGAAACTCCTTAACTTCTGTAAAACTCTCTATGTAACATGTTTCAGAAACATGCACATCCCCTGTTTCTATCTTACATATATGAAGCAACTGATCTTTTGAATAAAAACGTTGACCAATCGATGTTTCATTTTTTATATTTCTTTCTTCTTTCGCACGTTGGAACGAAGCATGCAATTCTTGAAATGTTTCATGTCCAAACGTTGAAAAGAGTAATATCCCATCTATAGACAAATGTTGAAATAAATTTCTTAACACTTGTTGTAAATTATTTAACCATTGAAATGTAGCATTTGAAATAATGACATCATATGATTCTTCTAATCGTAATTGCTCAATATCTTCACAGTGAAACGTTACATTTTTTACATTTTGTTTAGTTTGCGCAATCGCAATCATACTTTCAGCAAAATCAACTGCTGTAATATGTGCTTTCGGAAATAACTTTGATAATTGTTCTGTTACATACCCCGTCCCGCATCCCAGTTCTAAAATACGTATTGATGCCGTTTCACTATATCGTTCCTTTAAGATTGAAAGTAATGAATGTGCCATCTTTTTTTGTACATTTGCATATCGATCGTAAGATACGGCTGCCCCATTAAACCGTTTTTGTAGTAACGTTTTGTTGATCATGTCGTATCCCCTCTACAAATTGAATTATCTCATTTGCACAATATTCAAAATTCGTTACACATAATGCATGCCCTGCTTCACTTACTACTTTCAGCTCGCTGCTGCTATTCTCCGTCATACTACGTGCCGCAGACAATGGGCATATTACATCCTGTTCTCCGTGAATAAGTAGTATAGGTACTTTAATTTCTTTTAGTTCTTCTCTCATATCTGTTTCTATTAAATAATCCAAACCTAGTTGTAAAGACTGAATAGAATCACCTTTAAAACGGTCTACAATGTCTTCAAAGTTTTTATTCCCTTTTAGCTCATCTTTCGTAAACATATTTTCATAAAACCGCTTGAGCGTATCCTCTCTCCTTCTCGCCAAATTCCTTTTCAGCCGTTCTACATGCAAAGCATTCCATCCATTACTATAGTCGCTCGTATTTGTAAATTTAGCAGTCCCACCAATTAATACGATGCCTTTTGCCTGAATCTTTGTATAAGCTTCAACTGCCGCTAACGCTCCTAGTGACCATCCAACTAAAATTACGTTGTCGTTATGCGCTACATCTATAATTCGTTCCGCAAATTCACTTCGTTCTCTCACATTACGCCAATCTACGCATTCAACAGGATATCCTTTAAAATACGGAAGTACTAAATCCCAAATATTCTCTTCCATTCCCCATCCGGGGATAAAAATAATCTTTAGCTCGTTCATACGAAAATCTCCTCTTCTTTCGCAATGTGAATAATTCGGTCAATAGCCCATTTTAAATCAGCTATTGTATGTTGCGATGTAACTGCAAAGCGAATTCGAGAACTATGAACCGGCACAGTTGGCGGACGAATTGCAATGGCCGCAATCCCTACCTCTTGCAACCTTTTACTAAATCGTAAAGCATGTTCATTTGAACCGACTACAATCGGTACAATATGAGTTGAACTATTCCCAATATCAAAACCAGCATCCCTTAATTTAGTTCTGAAGTATTCTCCGTTTGCTATAAGGTTCTCTCTTCTTTCGTTATCTTCTTTTACAATTTCAATTGCTTTTTGCACTGCTCCTAACGTACTTGGTGGTAAAGCTGTAGTAAAAATAAAGCTTCTCATCATATTTTGTAAATACTCTATATAAATTTCATCACCTGTCAAATACGCACCATAACACCCTAAAGCCTTGCTAAACGTCCCCATATGTATATCAATTTTTTGAGCAAGATTTTTTTCAATATGAGATAACCCAGCTCCGCCGATTCCATATATTCCACTCGCATGTGCTTCATCGACTATAATGATTGCCCCGTATTTCTCTTTCAGCTGTACTAAATCTCTCAAATACGCAGTATCACCATCCATACTAAAAACGGTATCTGTTACGATTAATTTTCTGCTTTCAGGCGAAGCCATTTTCAACAGCTTCTCTAAATGATCCAAATCATTATGACGATACCTTTTATGCTCTGCCCCGCTTAATATGATTCCATCAACAATACTTGCGTGATTTAACTTGTCACTAAAAACAATATCGTGCCGAGAGGCCAAAGAAGATATGGCACCAATATTTGCCGTATACCCACTATTTACAATTAAAGCTCTTTCAGTACCTTTCCAGTCACATATGCTTCTCTCAACCTCTTCATATAATGGATGATTTCCTACAACGAGACGAGAGGCAGTCGCTCCAGTTCCATATCTTTTTGTACAGGCAATAGCAGCTTCTTTTAACCTTTCATCTCCAGCTAACCCTAAATAATTATTTGACGCTAAATTTAACATCCTTTTTTTATCTCGAATAAGCCAAGTCTCTTCTGCCTTCTCTGTTACATGCAAATCACGATACTGCCCTTGCTCATGTAATTGTTGTAATTTACATTGAAGGTGCGCCCGCCACGTTTGATTCATTTTGGATAAACTCCTCTAATTTTGAAATCATAATATGTTCTTTTGCAGATTCTAATACTTCTTCTTTCGTAAACTCACCTTCAAAGAATGGTAATAATCCTAAAACTGGTACCCCGCTCAGCTCTTCAATCATCTCTTTATTTTCTTGCACTCTTTCCATTTCACATTCTTTGCAACCTGATAAAATGACACCCGCTACGGTTAAGCCATGCGCCTTTGCATAAGCAATCGTTAACACTGTATGATTTACTGTTCCTAATGTAGGACGAGCTACTACAATAAGAGGCAACTGTAATTCTTTTGCAAAATCAATTACTAAAGCATCTTCTGTATATGGGACAGCAAGCCCACCTGCCCCTTCTACAAATAAGCTATTAAACTCTTTTAATAGTTCATTATAGTAATCAGTAATTTCTTTTAACTTTACTACTCTTCCAGCTCTTTTCATGGCAAGTCTCAGAGCAAGTGGTGCTTCAATAGAATAAGGGCAAATTTCATTTTCTTGTGTCGGCACACCTGATAATGCTTTTAACCTTGCCGCATCTCCCTCAGGGTTTGATGCAACATGCCCACTTTGCAACGGTTTATATACTCCGATGTTATATCCCAATTCTCTAAATACACCGGCTAATGCACCGGCAACGACAGTTTTCCCCACTTCAGTATCTGTTGCTGTTATAAAAAACCGCGCATTATTCTCCCTCCGTAACATCCGAGATTGCTTTATACAAAATACGTAACATATCATCAATCTCCTCAATTGTAGAAGCAAGAGGTGGCATAAATACAATCGTATTACCGAGCGGTCGCAAGATCATACCCAGCTCTCTTGCGCGTTTACATACTTGAACACCGACTCTTTCTGTCCAGTCAAACGCTTCTTTCGTTTCCTTATTCTTCACAAGCTCAATACCAACCATTAATCCGCACTGACGAATATCACCTACATGTTTATACGCAAAGAGCTTTTCTAATTGCGCTGCCACATAATCCGTTTTATGTGCCACTTCTTCTATTAAATTTGTTTTTTCGTATAGCTCTAAATTAGCGATTGCTACGGCACACCCTAACGGATTGCCTGTGTAGCTATGTCCATGGAAAAATGTTTTTTGTTCTTCATATTCTCCTAAGAAGGCATTATATATTTCATCCGTCGTTACCGTAACTGCAATTGGTAAATATCCACCTGTTAAACCTTTCCCAGCAGTTAAAATGTCTGGCGTCACATTTTCATGTTCACACGCAAACATTTTCCCTGTACGCCCAAATCCAGTCGCTACCTCATCTGTAATAAATAATACATTGTACTTAGTACATAAATCGCGCAGTCCTTTTAAATATCCTTTTGGCATTGTAATCATCCCGCCAGCACCTTGCATTAATGGCTCCACAATGATGGCAGCTACTTCTTCATGCTTTTCTTTCAACAATTCTTCCATTTCTTCTAAATGGCTTTTTACAATTTCCTCCCTATTATTTCCGTAAGGAGAACGATATGTATATGGATACGGCATTCTAATCGCATCAAATAAGAGCGAACTATACACTTGGTGAAACAAGTCTATTGCTCCTACCGAAACAGCTCCAATTGTATCACCGTGATATGCTTCTTTTAATGTAACGAATCTTTGTTTCTTTCGTTTCCCTTTATGCTGCCAATATTGGAAAGCCATCTTAATTGCAATTTCAACAGCGGTAGAACCTGAATCAGAATAGAATACCTTCTTCAATCCATCTGGTACAACCTCAATAATTTTTTCTGCTAATAAAATAGATGGAACGTTAGCAAGTCCTAACATAGTAGAATGAGCAATTTTATTTAATTGCTCACGAATTGCTTCATCTAATTCCGGTACTTGATGTCCGTGAACATTTAACCATATAGATGAAACACCATCCCAATATTCATTACCATTTACATCGTATAGCTTTCTTCCCTCTCCACGTTCAATAATGACAGGATCTTCTTCTAAATAATCTTTCATTTGTGTAAATGGGTGCCATACGTAAGCTTTATTTTTCTCTGCTAATTCTTCATATGTATAAGATGATTTTTCAATCGTTTTACTATTTATTGTCACAATTGTCACCCCTAATGTTAACTTGTTTATAAATATAGTTAACATTAAATCCGAATGACTGTCAATTATTTTAAAATCAAATAGTTCTTAAAAAAGAACAACTTATCATACGATAAGTTGTTCTACTTTCCATGCTGTATCTTTCCAATTTCTAAAATAATTTCTTCATCTTTTTTCCCCTCTGTATCAATTCCAAGTTGCTTAGCGTGCTCAATTAATAAATCATGACGCTTCTCAAACCTAGCGGTATTTACTTCTTTCGTAACCTCTTCTTTTGTTTTTCCCTCTGTAGAAACTCCTAGTTTCTCTGCTGCTTTTTCCATTGATTTCTTCTCTTCTATTTCTTTTACTTTCTTCACTTCTGATTGTTGTATTTGCTTTTGTTTCAGCTGCTCTGATTCAGCCGCAAAAGCTGTGTAAATTCCAGCACTTCCTCCAATAACTAATAAAGTGGTAAAAAGAATTATTTTTTTCTTCACTCTTTCCTCCCCCTTTCAAATTCATTATAACGTACATTTTTACAGCATTAAAAACAATTATCCTTTATTTCCCTAAAAAAACATTTAATATTTTTATTGACATGTAAGATGAAAATATGATAAAAATTTAACTAACATCATATGAATCGGCGTTGATAGGATTTAGTAGTATTTCGATTTCTGATTCAGAGAGCTGGTGGTCGGTGCGAACCAGTACAGAGCGAATTATGAATTACCCCCTGGAGCTTCTTTTACGAAACGTGAGGAGTAGTGAAAGACGGTTATAGACCGTTATGTCTAAAGAGTGGTGAAACGACACTGTTTCACAATTTAGGGTGGTACCGCGAATTTTTCGTCCCTGCATATATTGCAGGGGCGTTTTTTATTTTATAAGCGCATATCATATGACCCTTTATTTTGTGATACATTCATTTCACAAGCTAGGGTGGTACCGCGATTTCTTCGTCCCTGCATAATTATATGCAGGGACGTTTTTTTATCCAATTATTTCCGTATCATATAGAAGAACAAACAATTACCGGTAATTTGTCACAAAATTCTAAATTTTAGAAGGGGATATACAATATTGGCGAATTTTATATAAAAAAGAGCTATTTCATATTACTTAGGAGGGGAAAACAATGGTTTCAAAAATTGAGTCTGTTCTTTTAACAATTTTTATCTTTTTCTGTATTGGTTTTAGTGTTATTCAATTAGAAGTTTCACCACACATCCCAATTTTATTTGGTATCGTTCTTTTATTAGCATTTGGATTCTTGAAGAGAATCTCTTGGTCTACTATGGAGAAAGGGATGATTAGTAGTATTTCAGCTGGTATTCCATCTATATTTATTTTCTTACTTGTAGGCGTATTAATTAGCGTTTGGATCGCAGCTGGAACTATTCCGACTTTAATGGTATACGGCTTCCAACTTGTATCTCCAAAAATTTTCGTTCCAACTGTTTTTGTTGTTTGTGCAATTGTTGGAACGAGTATCGGTAGTGCTTTTACAACTGCTGCAACTGTAGGACTTGCCTTTATGGGAATGGGTACTGCCCTTGGATACGATCCAGCTCTAATTGCTGGTGCAATTATTTCTGGTGCATTCTTCGGAGATAAAATGTCTCCTTTATCTGATACAACAAACTTAGCGCCTGCTGTAACGGGTGTAGATTTATTTGAACATATTCGTAACATGCTTTGGACAACAGTGCCAGCTTTCATTATTGCTTTTATCGCATTTTTCATTTTAGGAAGCGGATCTGATGGAAACGTTGATTTCTCAGCATTTATTAACACATTAGAAAAAAATGCAACAATTTCTATCGTTACACTTATTCCTATTTTATTACTGTTCCTATTCGCATTTAAAAAGGTACCCGCAGTTCCAACATTACTTGCAGGAATTGTGGTAGGAATTATTATTCTCTTTATTTTTAAACCTAGCACTTCTTTAGCTGATTTAATAAAAATTATGCAAGACGGTTACGTTTCTAAAACTGGTATCAAAGATATTGATAGCTTATTATCTCGCGGTGGCCTGCAAAGTATGATGATGTCAATTGCTCTTATTTTCCTAGCTCTTTGTATGGGAGGATTATTACAAGGAATGGGTATTATAGCGCAGCTGATGAATATTATCTCTAGCTTCGTAAAAACTAGTACACGCTTAATTATTTCTACTGCTTCAACTGCAATTGGTGTAAACTTCTTACTTGGTGAGCAGTACTTATCCATCGTTTTAACAGGACAAGCATTTGCTAATAAATACGATGAAGTCGGTTTAGAACGTCGTAATTTATCACGAGTATTAGAAGATGCTGGTACAGTAATTAACCCCCTCGTACCATGGGGTGTAAGTGGCGTATTCTTAACAAACGTTCTTAGCGTTCCAACATTCGATTACCTGCCATACGCAATCTTCTGTTTAGCGTGTCCAGTCGTAACCATTATCGTCGGATTTACTGGATTCGGTCTTTCATGGAAAAAAGAAAAAGCAGTACCAGTTTCATAATATAACAAAAAGGATTACCAAATTGGTAATCCTTTTTATATTTCTCTACTATCTATTCGCTTTCTTTTTTCTAAATAACATAAGTAATCCCGCTCCAACAAACGCAAGACCAGCTCCAATTGTAGAAGCAATACTTGCACCTGTTTTCGGTAAATCACGTTCATCTTTTTCAGCTTCTTTATTTTCACTTACAGTTGTTGTTGTTTCTTTTGTATTTTGATCATCTGTTGTAGTTTGTCCAGATCCAGTATTGTTTCCATCTTGTTTTGGTTCATTACCATTATTACCTTCTTCTGTTGGTGGTGTTGGGTTTTCTCCATTACCTGTTGGCGGTGTTGTTGGATTTTCTCCCCCACCTGTTGGCGGTGTCGTTGGATTTTCTCCATCACCTTTCGGCGGTGTCGTTGGATTTCCTTCACCAGTTTCCTTATCATCATTCTTCTTCGTTATATCAATTACATATTTAGCAAATTCATTTTCAGATGGTCCAACATATGATATGTTCCCATCTTTCTTTATATACTTTTGTGCATTTGGTGAAGAATCAAATGTTGTATTTAATTTATCTGCAACAATCGGTTTAAACGTCCAATTTTGATCAGCTGCTGGATCAATATTTTTTATTTTTTGCATATACTTCACAATGATTTGACGTGTTTCATCTTGTGATTGGTATACAACTTCCCCTTCACTTACACCTGGGAACGTTTGACTACTTCCACGATAGTTATTTGTAGCGACGATGAACTTTTGATCATCAGCTACTGGCTTACCTTCATATGTCATATTTACAATACGATTCGTATTTGCATTTACAACTTTTCCATCTTTATCGTATTTCGCTGGTTGTGTTACATCAATTTCGTATTTTAAGCCATCTAAAATATCAAAGTTATATGTAGGATAGCCTATATTTACTAACGGCTGTTCTTCTGTTTTCTTTGGATCAATTGTATTAAACTGACCTGCAGACATTTCAAGCCATTCTTTCACTTGTGCCCCATTTACTTTTACAGCATATAACGTATTTGGATACACGTATAAATCTGCAACGTTTTTAATTGCTAACGTTCCAGCTGGAATATCCGTATAATATGTAGCACCGTTTCGGCCACCTGCTTTAAATGGTGCGCCTGCAGATAAAACCGGAATATCTTTAATTTCTTCGTACTCTGGTTTTTTAAGTTCTTGTTCTACATACCATTTTTGCGCATTTGTCACAATTTGTACGGAAGGATCATCTTGTACTAATGAAAAATAACTATTAATTGGTGCTTTCGTTTTACCTACAGGTGTATTTACATAGTCAATTGTCGCTTGATGCTCATCTTTAATTTCATTAACTAATTTTTGATCAGATTCTACTAATGGGGTACCTTTACTATTAGCAATCGGGCGAAGTTGTGGCTTAGATTGATCTTTTTGTACTTCCCATTTTCCGTTTACCTTTTTCAATTGCATATCAATAATACCTAAGTTACTTCCAAAGACACCAGGCATTACAACTGGAACACCATTAAATACATCCTTCACTTCAGTATGTGAATGTCCTATTAATACTGCATCTACGCCAGGAACTTCTGTCGCTAAATAAAACGATGAATTTTCCATTCCTTCGTTGTATCCACTCTTATCAACACCTGAATGCGCTAGTGCAACTATAATATCCGCACCTTCTGCTTTCATTTTTGGTACCATTTTCTTCGCTGTTTCAACTATATCTTTCGCTTTAACTTGTCCTTCTAAATTCGCTTTATCCCAATTCATAATTTCTGGTGGAACAAATCCCATTACACCAATCTTCACTATTTGTTTTTGGCCTGCTTCATCCACTACTTCTTTCTCTAAAATATGATATGGTTTATCAAAGTAATGCTCGTCATTCTCATCATTACCATCATGGTCATCTATGTAGACATTCGAGTTAATAACCGGGAAATCCGTTTTTTCAATCACTTTGTTTAAATAATCTAAACCGTAGTTAAATTCATGATTCCCAAGAGAGATGACGTCATACTTCATTAAATTCATTACACGATATAATGGGTGTGTATAACTAGGATCCACACGATTCTTCTGATCTTTTATTTTATTTGCTACATAATCTCCAAGCGGTGTCCCTTGTAATGCATCCCCATCATCAAATAGGACAGAGTTCTTCACTTCTTCACGTGCTTTATTAACGAGTGTTGCCGTTTGTACGAGACCTACTTTATTATCTGTTTTCGTTTGATAGTAATCGTAAGTCATTAAGTTAACGTGAATATCTGATGTTTCTAGAATTCGTAAGTTAACTGTACTCTCCCCAGTTTGCTCATCCGCATGAGCTGTTGCTGGCAATACTTGCGGTGCTATAACACCAATAGCAAGAGTTGCTCCAGCTAGCATTTTTTTTGACTTTTTCACAAAAAATCCCCCTTATACAATTACCAGAAATAATGAAATGAATCCCTATCTGTCTCTAACCACATACCTTTTTTCTTCTATTAGAGACACAATTTTCATTTCACCCTGCGCTAACGAGTAGTCCCCTTAAACGCCCGATTGATGAAGACTATTAATTAATAGGAAATAAAGCTCCCACTAATTAAAGTTTCACCTTATCTGACATTATCATATATAAAGTTCTTTCCTATCGTCAATATTTTTTGACAAACTTCAACAAATTTTCTGTAAAGTTATTATAAACTTTTCATAAACATATAATATGCCCTTACATTGCTAATACTGCTGAATATGATACAATTACCAATTACAAAGAGGATGAATTTATGAAAAAAGTCATCTTAACAATTGTTTGTCTCCTCCTTCTGATCATTTCTTATTCTTATTTTGAAAAGAACGACGAGACAAAACAAAATGAATCTGAAGAAAAAACAGAAAAAACATCTGCCCCAAATTGGATTGATAAGCAAACAAACGAATCTTTTTATCATCTTGTATTAGGTGATTCACTCGCTAAAGGATATGGATCGACACAAGGTGGATTTGCTGAATTAGCTTCTAAGCAAATAGAAGCACAAATTCACAAACCAATTACAGTAGAAAACCTTGGGGTAAACGGTCTTACAACAGATCGTCTCGCTAAAAAAGTTCAATCAGAAGATGTAAAGGAAAAAATTAGAGCAGCAAATATAATTACAATTAATATTGGAGGAAATAATTTATTTCGTTTAAATCGTGATGTTGGTGTTATAGATGGTATAAAAATGTTAAATAAAGAAAAAGCCCATTTTGAAGCGGATATAAAAAGTATTGTAAAGACAGTTCGAGATCAAAATCCGGACGCTTTACTCATTCTCTCAGAACTCTATAACCCGTTACAACTCGATGACTCCATCGCAAGTTATGCAGATATGTTTTTAGATGGCTGGAACGAATCTGTTTATTCCATTTCCAAAGCAAATCAACCATCTATCGTTTTACCAATTCGCAAATTAATATCGAATGATAAAAAAGAGTTATTATTTGACCAAGTACACCCAAATGATAACGGCTATGCAATTATTGCCAATACATTTACAAAGCAAGTGTTATCCTACAAATATTAAAGCGGCCATGAAACAATTCTATTTTTATAACATGTCTTTTTTGTTACAATGATAGTGGAAGGGGGCCTTTATATGGAATCACGCGAGTGGGAACGTATTGTTGATCATCTTCTTTCGCTAGTGCCTCTTTTTTATCGCAAATTTATGCTTCCTGGAGAATTTTCTTCTCAAAGACATATGCCGCCATCACATACACAAGTATTACTGCTTTTGCATGAAAACGGCACATTAGCAGTTTCCGAAATCGGCAAGCGGCTAGCGATTTCACGGCCTAACATGACACCTCTATTAAACAAACTTATTCAAGAAGAACTAATAGAGCGTCATTATAGCGAAAAAGATCGACGGGTCATTTTAATTTCCCTAACAGCTGAAGGGAAATTATTAGTAAATCAGTATCAGCAATTCATTTTAGACAAACTAAAAGAAAATTTCCAAACATTATCTGAGGAAGAACGCGAAAAGCTCATTCATTCTCTTCAAACCATTCAAAATTTAATTTTGAAAACAAACGTATAAAGCTGCTTCTAAATAGAAGCAGCTTTATGATTCGTAATAGTTACCATAGTATACATTGGAATATGGCCATGTTGTTAAATATGGTTTTTTTTCCTGTGTAGGCTGTTGTGTTGGTAATTGTGGTATTTGTGATAATTGCTGTAATTGTTGTTGCCGATATAATTCGTGTTGTCTACTCGTATCATAAACCGGATAATAATTTACATATGGATATACTTGAGGTACGTAATAATAATACATTATCCTCTCCTCCTTTTTCTTAAACATATTCAAAGGAGAAAATGAATGTGACATTGTTTATAATTGTACAAGTGGTTCTCTCACTCGTTTCTTCCTTTTCTTCAAACGTAACTTACGGTTCTTTTCGTATAAATAATGCACAACGAAATATGAAATGAGACCAAACACAACTCCTAAAATCGTCATTCCAATTAATACATACACTTCACTTTGTAATAAGCTCTTTAATATCGTAAAAATGTGACTTGAAAACAAGTCCGATATGGTAAATGGTTCATGATGAATTTTCTGTACATGAAATGGATAAATCATTTTTCCTAGCGCATACGCAAGCGGAAATAAAAATACTGGGAGAAACGATATTTTCCCAATAATATTGCCAATAACTGCCGCAGGAAAAGATCCCTTTGCTAACCTGACGATTGGATAAAATATTACATATACGAGCGATGCCGTATAAATGACTAACATTTCTAAGCCGAATCCTATAGCAAACCCTAACGATACTTTCTTTGCGCCTTCTGGCGATCGAAGCAACTTATAATATTGAAACTTTAATATTCTCCACATCCGCTGAACAAACGAATATGTTTTCTTAGTTGTTTTCACCCTCATCATCTCTTTAACTATATTTTTATATGTAGTATGTCCTTACACACTCTGAAAAACAAATTTAATTTTCTCTTTTATTATAAATGATATCGAAATGGTTAACCAAATATACATCCGACATTTTAATATAAAAAAACCTCCCTTTTAGGAAGGCTCTTCTACATTTTTAAATAAACTCACTAATAACGCTTTTTGAGCATGCAATCGATTACCAGCTTGCTCAAAGACGATAGACTGCGGTCCATCTATAATTTCTCCTGTTACTTCTTCTTCACGATGGGCAGGTAAACAGTGTAAGAAACGATATGTTTGCTTCGCATGCTTAACAAGTTCGTTATTGATTTGGTAAGGTTGAAATAAAGTATATTTCTCTTCTTCGCCCTCTTGCCCCATGCTCATCCAAACGTCAGTATAAATGAAATCTGCTTCATTCACCGCTAATTCAGAATCATGCAAAACTTCAATTTCAGCTCCTGTTTCCTTGGCAATCGCTAACGCTTTTTTTACAATCTCTTCATTCGGTTCATATCCTACAGGCGTTGCAACAGTCATATGCATTCCAACTTTTGCACTCGCTAGCAACAATGAATGACATACATTATTGCCGTCACCTACGTAAGCCAATTTTATTCCTTTAAATGTATTTGTTTCTTCGTATATCGTCATAAGGTCTGCCAATGCTTGACAAGGATGATGATCATCCGTTAAACCGTTAATAACAGGAATACTCGATTCTTTTGCAAGCTCTTCTACATCCGCGTGTGAGAATGTACGTATCATGATCCCGTCAATATACTGCGATAATACTTTTGCAGTATCTGAAACGCTTTCTCCTCTTCCCATTTGCATCTCTTTCCCACTTAAAAACATACCATGTCCCCCGAGTTGTACCATTCCCGCTTCAAAAGATACACGAGTACGAGTGGAATGCTTATCAAAAATAAGCCCTAATATTTTGCCTTGTAATAAAGGCTCTTGCTTATTCTTTTTTAAATATATAGCGAACTCAATTAAAGAAATAATTTCTTCTTTCGTTAATTCTTCTAGTGTTAAAAGATCTTTCGTATTTAATTTCGGTACTTGTACAGTTGACATGAAACTTCCCCCTTATATGATTGATACGTTTTTTGTACAAACTACTTTTTTTATTATATATACTGCCTGTTCTAACTCTTCATTCGTGACAATGAGTGGCGGTAATAGTCTTATAACATTAGGGCCTGCTTGTAATACGATAAGTCCTTCGTTTTCTAGTTGTTCTATAAAACTTGCAACTTCATGCTTACACTCAATCCCAATCATAAGCCCCTTACCACGTATATTTTGAATACATTCGACATGCTGTAATTCCTCTTGCAACTTCTCTAATACGTACTCGCCTTTTTCTTGTACTTCTTTTAAAAACGATGGTTTTTTACTTACTTGCAATACTTCTTTCGCTGCAGCCATCGCGATGTAATTCCCGCCAAAAGTTGAACCGTGTGATCCTGCAGTAAACGACGCTCCGAGCTCTTTCCGGCCAATCATCGCTCCGACAGGAATCCCATTCCCAAGCGCCTTTGCAACGGTAACGATATCAGGCTCTATTCCCACTTGTTCATAAGCGAATAGTGTTCCAGTTCTTCCTATCCCCGTTTGTACTTCGTCTATAATAAATAAGGAACCGAACTTATTACATAATGTTTCAATCTCTTTCAAAAAAGATAGATCAGCAGGTATTACTCCTCCCTCTCCTTGAACAACTTCTACCATTACCGCCGCAACTTCTTCATTCATGACTTCCTCTAATGCTTTAATATCGTTAAAAGGGATATGTAAAAAAGATGGAAGTAATGGACCAAATCCTTCTTTTACCTTATCTTGGCCCGTTGCACTCATCGTTCCAAATGTTCTACCGTGAAAAGACTGCTGGCATGTTACGACGAGAGATTTTCCAGTATGCTTACGTGCTAACTTTAAAGCTGCTTCATTTGCCTCTGCCCCACTATTACAGAAAAACACATAATCTAATGCTCTATTTTCTGTTAATAATGACGCAACTTCTTCTTGCAAGCTGTTTGTAAACAGGTTAGATATATGCCATATATCATCAAGTTGCTCTTGTACACCTTTGAGAACAGTAGGGTGACAATGTCCTAAATTACATACGCCAATTCCTGATGTGAAATCTAAATATTCCTTACCGTTATTATCAATAACTTTCGTTCCAGTTCCCTTTACAAACTCAATAGTTCTTCTGCCATACGTTTGAAAAAGATGACTCGTCATGCAATACTCACACCTTTCGTTACCGTCGTTCCAATACACTCTCCCGTAACCTCAGTAAAATCTTTTGTACCATTCACAATACTTATCTTTTGCACTCCCATTTTTAATGATGCTAGTGCCGCCTGTACTTTCGGAATCATCCCACCTGTAATAACACCTGTTTCTATAAAAGTAGCAATTTCAGATTCATCCGTTTCCTTTACCAAATTCCCTTCATGTAATATTCCATCTACATCCGTAATAAAAATAAGCTCTTTTGCCCCTAACGCAGCCGCAATCCCAGCTGCAGCATTGTCCGCATTTATGTTATAAACTTCATTACCATTTACCCCGATTGGAGCAATAACAGGAATATACTCCATATTTATTAATCCTTTTAATAAGGCTGTTTCTACATAACTTACTTCCCCCACATATCCTATCTCTTCACTGACAGGTTGAACTTGAAGTAAATTGCCGTCACATCCTGAACAACCTACCGCAAGTAAATTATGCTTTTGTAAATTCATTACGAGTTTTTTATTCGTACTTCCGCATAGCACCATTTGAACAACATCCATAACTTCTTTTGGTGTTACGCGTAATCCATCTCTTTTTTCTACGTTGATGTTACAATCTTTTAATTTGGCATCAATTTCTGGCCCACCACCATGAACAATCACTACTTTATACTTCTGTTGCAATTTCTTTATACATTCAAAAAACACAGCTTTTAATTGATTCAACATACTACCGCCGCATTTCACTACAATATATTCGCTCATCTTCTCTCTCCTTATGTACGATAACAAGCGTTTATTTTCACATATTCATAGCTTAAGTCACAGCCCCAAGCTGATCCTGTCTCTTCTCCTAAGTGTAAATACACATTAATGACTATTTCATCTTCTTGTAATCTCTCTTTCATTTCTTCTTCAGAAAATGTTTGAGGCTCACTATTTTTTAATACCAATATAGATTGAAGAGTAATGTCAATTGTATTCGGATTAATAGCTACTTCACTTTGTCCAATACTGCTAATAATTCGCCCCCAGTTTGGATCTTCACCATGTATTGCTGTTTTCACAAGACTCGAACCGACTATTTGCTTTGCAATTTTTTTTGCCTCTTCATTCGTTTGAGCTCCTAGCACATTTACTTCTATTAACTTTGTAGCGCCTTCACCATCTTGCGCAATTTTCTTTGCTAAATCTTCACATACCTTCTGTAAAGCACATACGAAAGTTTCCCAATCTGTATGTTCCATATTTATCGGCCTTGTTTCTGATAATCCACTTGCCATAACGATGACCATATCATTCGTAGAAGTATCTCCATCCACCGTAATTTGATTAAATGTATGATTCGTTATTTGTGATAATGCTGTTTGCAATACGTCATGCTCTATATGAGCATCTGTCGTAATAAAACTAAGCATCGTTGCCATATTCGGATGAATCATCCCTGAACCTTTTGCAACACCCGCAATCGCCACTTTCTTCCCATCAATAATCATTTCATAGCAAGTTTCTTTCGTTATGAGATCCGTCGTTAAAATTGCTTCAGAAAAAGAATATGCTTCACTTTCTTCCTTCGTCGGTATAAGAGTTGCAACTCCCTTTCGGATTATATCCATCGGCAGTGGAACACCAATTACACCTGTTGAAGCTACTGCAACGTAATTTTCTTTCATCCCAAAATGTTCCGCCCCTAATGCGCGCATCTCGTATGCGTCTTGTAATCCTTGCATTCCAGTACAAGCATTTGCATTTCCACTATTAACGATAATTGCTTGTAACTTCCCTTCTGCCGTTATACTATCCTTCGTTACTTGTAAAGGGGCTGCTTGTATTTGATTCGTTGTATACACAGCGGCACATGATGCTGGTACGTCACAAACGATTGCCCCTAAATCCTTTTTCAGACCATTTGCAGTACCAATTGCCGAAAAGCCTTTCGGCGTTACAATTGAACCATTTTCTAATTTTGTAATAGACGCTACTTTAATCATCATGTCCCCCTTATAGATAAAGCGGCATATGTTGTAAACCTGTTGTCTCTTCTAGTCCCGCTATTATGTTTGCATTTTGAATCGCTTGCCCAGCCGCGCCTTTCATCATATTGTCTATAACAGAAACGACCGTAACTCTTTCTGTTCTTTCATCGTAAGCTATGCCAATATCACAATAATTTGAGCCTCTCACTTCTTTTGGACTTGGAAATTTCCCTTGCGTACAAGTTCGGATGAAAGGCGATTGTTCATACGTTTCTTCATACAATTTTTGAAGTTGCTTTATTTCCATCTTTTGTTTTACTTTTGCATAAAGTGTAATCATGATTCCTCGTGATATCGGTATTAAATGTGTGCTAAATGTAATTGGCTGTAATTCACTATTCCATTCTGTAAGCATTTGCTCAATCTCTGGAACGTGCTGATGCTGGTTTACTTTATAGATGTGTAAGTTATCGTATAGCTCAGGAAAATGAGTCATTGTTGTTGGTGTTTTACCTGCTCCTGTTACCCCTGATTTCGCGTCAATAATAATCGAATCTTCTTCAATCCTGCTACTACGTACTAACGGTGCTATCGCTAGCAATGTGGCTGTAGCAAAACATCCTGGGTTTGCAATTAAATTTGCCTTTTGAATCTCAGTCCTTTTCCATTCACTTAACCCATACACTGCTTTTCTAAGAATTTCTTCTTTCGCTGCTGGCCTTTTATACCACAGTTCATATGACGAAGGATCTATCATACGAAAGTCTCCAGATAGGTCAATTACTTTTAAACCTTCTGCTAATAACTTGGGAGTTAACTCCGCCGATACTCCTGCTGGTGTTGCTAGAAATACGATTTCTGCTTCTTTCCCTATTGTCTCCACATCAATTTCTTGTAACGTATGAACGAGGACATTTCGAAGATGCGGATATACATTTGTTATACACTCACCAACTTGTGAAAAAGAATGAAGGGATGCTATAGAAAAATATGGATGTTGTTCTAATAAACGAATTAACTCAATGCCCCCATATCCAGTGGCTCCAATAATTGCGACTTTCATAAGTTCCTCCTCAAATCGATTCTTTAAATTAAGTATGATTATAATATTGTATATTTATAGAGTCAATTAAATATTTATAAATTTTACAAACTTAAAAAACTTAATTTTACTAGAAAAACAATATACACAACCGAATTTTTATACAGAAATAGTGCATAGTAGTTTTTTTATTTCACTTCAAGTACAATAAAACAATACATACGTACATACAGGCGGGAAAAAATATGAACGAAAAATTAATTGAGAAAATGATTATAAAAAGTTTTCAGCAATATCAATGCAGTCCAATATCAAAAGAAGATCAGGAAATGCTAGTGAAACATATTCAAACGGTGACTCATTCAAATATTGAAATTGATTTATACGAGGAGATTGAGGATATTGTTTATGATTATGTGACTGGAAAACAATAAAAAATAGGAGATTTCCATGTGGAAATCTCCTATTTTTTACTTAATGATTTACCTGCTACACGTTCAAATAAACCTGGGAATAAAGCATAAAGTTTCGGGCCAATTCCCATCCACTTCGGTAAGTTTACTTCACGTTTTTTCGTGTGCATCGACTTTACGATTTGTTCTGCTACGTATGTTGGTTTTAACATGTAACGTCCCATATTCTTTACATATGTACCAGATTGATCCGCTATTTCAAAAAAGTTTGTATCTATCGGACCTGGATTAATTGCTGTAACATAAATATCTGTATTCGCTAATTCCATGCGTAAACTATTCGTAAATCCTAATACAGCATGTTTCGTTGCTGCATACGCACTTGATTTCGGAGTTGCAATTTTTCCGGCAAGGGAAGCAATATTAATAATATGTCCTTCGTTCTTGTTTACCATATAAGGTAGTACCGCTTTCGTACATGCTACTAATCCAAATACATTTACTTGGAACATATCTTTCACTTCATCCATTGACGCATCTTCAAACGTTTTAAAAATACCAAATCCCGCATTGTTTACTAATATATCAATACGTCCCACTTCTTGTAATACCTTTGAAAAAACAGACTGTACTTCCATCTCTTCACTTACATCTAATACATAATAATAGCAAGGCGTATTATAAGTTTCTTTAATTTTGTCTACTAACGCTTGTAGTTTCTCTTCTGTTCGAGCCATTAATACTGGAGTCGCTCCCTGTGCTGCAACTTGCATTGCAACTTGCTCACCAATCCCACTAGAAGCACCTGTAATGACGATTACTTTATTTTGTAAACGTCCTGTCATTGCTGTCACCTACTTTGCATAATAAATCAATCGTTGCGATGACTCATCAATCATCACTTGTTGATTATATGCTAAATAGTCCAATTGTCCAACCGTTTCTGAAATAGTAAGTGGTAATTGTTCTTTATATAATACCGGAAATAGTTTTACACATACTTCAAATGCTGTCATTGGTTTTTCCTTTAATAACTCAAGTACTTTAAAAGCACGTGTTTCTTGCTTTTGTAATCTCGTTTCAATAAGTTGTTTCACATTTAGAACATCTTCCCCATGCCCTGATAAAATGCGTGAAATATTCATTTCGCTTAAACGCTGTAATGTTTGATTGTATTGTAGTAATGGGCGTGCCCGTTCTGTTTGCCCTTCATATGGTGGTTCTAGTATTGGATTCGAAGAAATATGACTGATGAGAGCATCTCCACCAATTAATATTCCATCAGATTCTCTATATAAAGAAATATGAGTAGAAGCATGACCTGGTGTTTCAATTACTATAAATCCAGGCAAAGAATCAATACGATCTCCTTCTCTCACAGTATGCGTTAACGATCTATTACAAGAATATTTAAGTGTCCTCGTCGTCAATAACGACTCGTCTTTCAAAAATGCTGCTGGCACACCAAACTGTAAGGCCGTCTCTCTAAAAAATTCATGATACCGCTTTAAAAATTCTGGATTTTGTGTGATCCAAGGCTCCTTCCAAGGATGTCCAATAATATTCGTCTTCTCAGAAAATATATTTAAAAGTCCACAATGATCTGCATGATGATGCGTAATGACTACTGTTTCAATATCTTCTATCGTATGTCCTAATGCACCTAATTGACTTTCTAACGCATTCCTTGCCTCTTCTGTATTCGTCCCTGTATCAATTAATGTTAATGTCTCCCCCTCAACTAAAAACACATTCACAGTTTCCACTGCAAATGGTACAGGAATCTCCATTCGGTGAATCGCCGTCATGCTTAGCCCCCCTGTCTCTTTCCGGTTCAAAAATGAATACTTCTTCAGTTTACAACTTCTATATATATTTGTCATTATTTTCAGATAAAAAGAGGTGTTTCCTATAAAAAAACGAATGTATGTACATTTATAAGAATTTCTAACCAAAATTAAAGGAGGAACATCATGTCTATTCAAAACATTTCCTTTCTCGGTGCAGGCTCTATTGCCGAAGCTATTATTGGTGGCTTGTTACATGCAAATGTCGTTAAAGGTGAACAAATTACTGTAAGTAATCGTTCTAACGAGACAAGATTACAAGAGCTACATAAAAAATACGGTGTAAAAGGTACTCATAATAAAAAAGAATTACTTACTGATGCAAATATTCTTTTTCTAGCAATGAAACCAAAGGATGTTGCAGAGGCGCTTACCCCTTTTAAAGAATACATAAATAATAACGTGCTTATTATTTCATTACTAGCAGGTGTTTCTACTCACTCAATTAGAAAACTACTTCAAAAAGACGTTCCAATTATTCGTGCAATGCCAAATACATCCGCAGCCATTTTAAAATCAGCTACCGCTATCTCCCCTTCAAAACATGCAACAGCGGAACATATTCGCACTGCAACATCTTTATTTGAAACGATTGGTCTCGTCTCTGTTGTAGAGGAAGAAGATATGCATGCTGTCACTGCATTATCCGGAAGTGGACCTGCTTATATTTATTACGTAGTGGAAGCTATGGAAGAAGCTGCAACAAAAATTGGTTTAAAAGAAGATGTTGCAAAATCACTTATTCTTCAAACGATGATTGATGCTGCTGAAATGCTAAAAGCAAGTGACAAACACCCTTCTATTTTGCGAAAGGAAATTACTTCTCCTGGTGGAACTACCGAAGCAGGTATTGAAGTATTACAAGAACATAAATTTCAACAAGCACTTATTTCTTGTATTACACAGGCAACGAAACGATCACATAATCTTGGAAAAACATTAGAACAACTAACAAAAGAAAAATAGAAAAAGGAGCTCAAGTTTATTTGAGCTCCTTTTTCTATAATTACACTTAGTTATTGTTCTTCCCAAAAATCTCTTCTTGCAGGCGACGACCAGTCGGCGTTGCTGCAAGTCCACCTTCTGCTGTTTCACGAAGTGCTACTGGCATCGTTTGTCCGATTCTAAACATTGCCTCAATTACTTCATCACATGGAATTGTACTCGTTACACCAGCTAATGCTAAATCTGCTGAGATCATCGCATTTGCAGCTCCTGCTGCATTACGTTTTACACAAGGTACTTCTACAAGTCCTGCAACAGGATCACACACTAAACCAAGCATGTTCTTTAATGAAATTGCCATCGCTGTAGCTGCTTGATCTTGTGTTCCACCAGCCATCTCAACTGCAGCTGCAGCCGCCATTCCACTTGCTGAACCAACTTCAGCTTGGCATCCTCCTGCCGCACCAGAAATACAAGCGTTATTCGCAACAACCATACCGAAAGCTCCTGCTGTAAATAAGAATTCAATCATTTCTTCACGTGTAGGTTGCAATTTTTCTCTTAGTGCAAATAGTACACCTGGCACTGTTCCAGCAGACCCTGCTGTTGGTGTTGCACAAATAATTCCCATCGCTGCGTTTACTTCATTTGTTGCAACAGCTTTGCTTACTGCATCCAAAATCGTATCTCCAGATAAGCCTTTTCCACTCTTCATATACGCTTGAACTTTTACAGCATCTCCACCAGTTAAACCAGTTGGTGATTTCACGCCGCGAATACCACGTTCTACTGCTTGCTCCATCACTACTAAGTTCTTTTCCATACCAGCAATTACTTCTTCACGTGAAATACTTCTTGTTTCCATTTCACATTGAATCATAATTTCTGCGATTTTTACATTTTGTTCTTTAGCTTGCGCCACTAGTTCCGCTGCGTTCCGAAACATGGTGTGTCCCCCCTGCAATTATTCCATAATAGTTACTTGACAAATATTTTGTTGCGCTTTTATTTCTTCAATTACTTCATCTGCTAATAATTCATCTGTTTCGATGACCATAAGCACTCTTCTTCCTTTTTCTTTACGAGATACACTCATCGTACTAATGTTAATCTCATGTTTCGCAAGGATTGAAGCTACCGCTGCAATAGCACCGAAGCGATCGTTATTTACAATAAGTAGTGCTGGGCTCGTGCCTGATAATTGAAGATCGAATCCGTTTAACTCTACAACTTCAATTTTACCGCCACCAATTGAGCAAGCAACAACTTCAATTTCCTCTTCACCTTTATACAAACGAATTCTCGCTGTATTTGGATGAGGTGCATTGGCATCTTCTTCAATGAATTCCACTTCAATTTCGCGCTCTTTTGCTATTTCTAGCGCCTCTGGAATACGTAAGTCATCTGTTTCAAATCCTAATATTCCACCGATTAGCGCTACATCCGTACCATGCCCACGATACGTCTTTGCAAATGATCCATATAACGAAATGCTTACTCTTTCTGGTTCATGACGAAACAGCTGGCGAGCAACTTGCCCCATTCTTGCCGCGCCTGCTGTATGTGAACTTGATGGTCCAATCATAACTGGACCGATAATATCAAATACTGAGCGATACTTCATCATAACTCCCCCTAAACCTCTATGAAAAAAATTTATTCTACTATTCTATTAAGCTGCTACATCTGTCGCTTTTCCAGTTGTACCACGAATTTGTTCTGCTATACGAATTGGATAGTTTTTGAATAAAAGTAATTCAATATAACCTGAAATAATACCAGTTATCATAATACATAAGAACCTTAGCATTATTTTCATTTAAAAATGATACAAGATAATCCACAATAAAGTCTGGTAGCAATCCAAAGTTTAACACAGAAGCCATTGCAAGCATAGCATAAACAAGTGATATAACCATTGCTAATGCAACTAAATTTGCATCCGCTATTCCACCTAGACTACCTGCTGATGTTCTGAACTCTTTTAAAGAGTGGTATACCAATTAAATCTCCACCACCTTATTAATAAAAAGCTTCAACTAAGGAACTTGCAATAGATACACTCGCTAATCATATCGTTTAGCTAAAAAGTGAAAAAGACTTATGACAAATAATAGTAATATCTTTCCTATTATAATTCTCGTGTTACTCTCTCATGATTTAGTCAACTTCACTTGTTACGATAATGACTAAAATACATGTGACTTATCATAAATTATAATCTGCCCTCATTATAGCTTGTTTTTTATAAAACGCTTACTTTTGTTGAATTTTAAAAGTTCTGAATAAAAGTCCATTTCTGCTATTTGTATCACTTGTATGTCATCTGACTTATATAACAGTTTTTCTAAATAATTATTATTTCGTATTTTTATCCTATATATTCAAACCATCCTAATTTTCTGTATCATCCAAGTATAAGTATAAAATAATAACAGTTTTATTTTTAAATTTTTTTAGACATAAAAAAATGGTAACCCGCCGTTACCATTTTTTATAAAATTATCATTTTTCTACTGGGAATGATTTCAAATCCGTCGCTATTTCTGTATTAGAAAACAACTCTCTAGCCTCTTTCAATAATTCCTTATATGTATCTCCTTGATAGCGAGAACTAATGTGAGTTAATATTAGTCGCTTCGCATTTGCCTGAAGTGCAATGCTCGCAGCTTGCTTAGATGTAGAATGAAAATAATCATACGCTTGTTGCTCATCTTCTGCTGCGAAAGTCGCTTCATGGACAAGTACATCTGCATCTTGCGCAAGCTCCCTACTCGCTTCGCAATATCGCGTATCACCTAAGATAGTAATAATTCTCCCTTTTTGAGGTGGGCCGATAAACTCATTTCCATTTAATATCGTGCCATCCTCTAATTCAACTGCTTCACCATCTTTTAAACGTTTAAAGATTGGACCTGGTTTCACACCCATCTCAAGCAACTTATCAACTAAAAGAGCACCTTGTATATCTTTCTCTACAATACGATATCCAAAACATTCTATACCGTGTGACAATCTTTTCGTTTCTACATAAAATTCATTATCTTCAAATACGGTACCTTCTTCTGTTATCTCCACAACTTCAAGTGGATATTTCACATGTGTCGTACTTACCGATAATGCCACTTCAATAAATTGTTTAATTCCTTTCGGTCCATACACCGTTAAAGGCGTAGTTCCTCCTTGAAATGAACGGCTACCTAATAAACCAGGCAATCCAAAAATATGATCGCCATGTAAATGCGTAATAAATATTTTTTCAATGCGGCGCGGACGTACAGATGTATGTAATATTTGATGTTGCGTGGCCTCGCCACAATCAAATAACCAAGTTTGTCCTCGTTCTTCTAACAATTGTAAAGCAATTGCTGAAACGTTCCTTCCTTTTGAAGGAACACCTGCACCAGTTCCTAAAAATACAAATTCCACTTTCTTTCCTCCAGCTCTAAATATACTCTATCTCTCATCTTACGGAATGTTATTTCAAATGGCAAATTGAATTTACATAACCAATCATCTAGACAACTATATAACACGAACGTTATACTTAAAAAACTTAGCCATTGTTCGTGTTTTATGGTAAAATGATTATACTACATTTTAAGGGAGCGTTTTATTATGAAAGAAGTATTTCGTTTACAAACTGATTTTTCATCTTCATTTGATCGCTGGGTAAGTTCTTTCGTGTCTGATCACCCCGCACAATTAGAATGGACAACTTTAAAGGAATTAATCCATGAATATACAACATCACATACAAATGATACGTTACCAGCATATATTTCTTCAGCTTTAACATATTACGCCCAACGTGTTTCAACTACAAACAGTTCAGAAATTGTTATTTTTGAAAACCCTACAATCTCGTAATCTATAATAAAAAAGCACTGGTTACAGTGCTTTTTTATTTATACTTATTTAACAAATGATCATATTCCGTCCAAAAGTCGGTATACATACTTCGCTCAAACTCATTTGAAATTATCTTTTCACTTGATTTATTAAATAATTCTTTTGCTTGTAGTGCAAAAGAAACAATTTGTTTTCTATATTCATTTTCATTCAATTCTATATGAAGTCCTTCATAGTATATAGCCTTTTGATTAGTAGAAATAACTTTGACAAAGTCCTTTAAAATCACGTTTTCACCTATATGATTTATAGTCCAATGAATTGAAATTGGGCATCCTAACATTAGCATAGTGCCACATCCGTGCAAAATAAGCCCCGCTTCATTTTCAATATCACAAATATATTCTTTATCTAAAGTTCGTAACAAAGCTAAAGCTGATTCACTTATTCCCCATTCCTCATCCATACCTGTCTGCGTAATAATCGTTCCAGCCACATTTAAATATATTTCTCCATGAGAACATAAATCTTCATGCTCATTAAACAACCATTTTTGATTCTCAATATTTATAATAAAATTTTGTGGTCCCATTACAAATTCCCCTTTTATAAAAATATTTTTCCATATTATTCATAATCAATATCATGCATTTCATCCCACATATCTATTATAAATCCGTTTAATATTTTAAAAACACAGATAAAAAAGATATTGACACTACGATTTTCCATTGCTAACATTCAACATGTAATTGAATATGGTCTCTGTTAGGTGAGGCTCCTGTATAGAGAAACGCTGCTGCCCAAAAATGTCGAGAGACGCCAATGGGTCAACAGGAAAGGTCGGAATGAAGGCCTTTTTTAACGTAGCTGGTTTCAGTACCTATGCTATACAGTGCTAAAACTCAACGAGGGAGAGGTGCATGTATTTTGTCATACACAAAAACTGTTTTTATTTATGTCTACTAACAGTCTTTGTTGTGGACTCTTTTAACTGCGAATTCAGACCTTTACTCGTTTTGAGTAAAGGTCTTTTTACGTCTATATGCACCTTACTATGAAACAAACATAGCATATTCAGAAACTACTAAATTGTACGGAGGTGAGGAACAGTTGGCAATTGATGATTCGGCCCAGATACCCATACGTTTTACATTCATATTTCATCATGTAGGTAGGAAAGAAACTGTTCCTCACCATTTCAAATAGTTAGGTAACAGATTGTTTCCTCCTTCATGACAGAGGAGGAACTACCGATGTTTAATTTACAAAGACAAGAAACAAAGCATGCTTATGAGCAAGATAGCATGCAAACAAATAACGAATTATTAGTGGAGGTTGCAACACAAGATGTAAGCTCTGCGTTAAAACTTTTAGAAACAACACAAGGTGGATTATCTAAACAAGAAGCGTCTCGTAGACTTTCTTTATATGGTCCGAATGAAATAGCTCATAATAAAATGGCGCCGTGGTACATTCAATTTCTATTGGCATTTAAAAATCCATTTATTTTCGTTTTATTAGCTCTTGGAGCACTCTCCTTTTTCACAGATGATATGCAAGGAACGATTGTCGTATCTGTAATGGTCCTACTTAGTGCAACGATTCGGTTTTCCCAAGAATTTCGTTCTCAAAAAGCTGCCGATAAGTTAAAAGCTATGGTTCGAACAACTGCGAGCGTATTTAGAATAAATGGATTTGTACATGAAACAAAAAATGTAAAGAATTTAAACCGAAATTACACAACAGAAATTCCAATTGAGGAACTTGTACCTGGCGATATTATTTCCCTTTCAGCTGGTGATATCGTTCCAGCTGATGTGCGTGTTGTATCCGCTAAAGATTTATTTGTTAATCAATCTTCTTTGACAGGGGAAGCACTTCCTGTAGAAAAATACGAACACTGCTACCATACAGAAAATAAGCATATCTTACCGAAAAACATGAAAAAAAATTACAATCCACTCGATATGGAAAACCTTTGCTTCATGGGAACAAATATTGTAAGTGGTAGCGCAAAAGCTGTTGTCATCTCAACAAGTACCGATACGTATTTCGGCTCTTTAGCAAATAAGGTAATTGGAAAGCGTGTAGAAACAAGCTTTGATAAAGGTGTAAACAAAGTAAGCTGGCTCTTAATTACATTCATGCTTATTATGGCACCTATTGTCCTTCTCATTAATGGATTCACAAAAGGAGATTGGCAAGAAGCTTTCTTCTTCGCTATTGCCGTCGCTGTTGGCCTTACACCTGAAATGTTACCAATGATTGTAACTGCTAATTTAGCTAAAGGTGCCGTTAACATGTCTAAACAAAAAGTAATTGTAAAACAGCTAAATTCTATTCAAAACTTAGGTGCTATGAACATTCTTTGTACAGATAAAACCGGAACTTTAACAGAAGATAAAGTGGTCCTTGTTCGTCACTTAGATCCCAAGGGAAATGAATGCAATCGCGTCTTGCAATTTGCCTATTTAAATAGTTTCTATCAAACTGGATTGAAAAATTTAATAGATAAAGCTGTTATTAAGCATACAGAGGAAAACAATAAATTTAATCCATCAGCTTTTCAAAAGCTAGATGAAATTCCATTCGATTTCGCCCGCCGGCGTATGTCAGTTATCGTAAAGGATATTTCAGGTGAACATACAATGGTTTGTAAAGGTGCCGTAGAAGAAATTTTATCAATTTGTAACTACACTGAAGTGGATGAAAAAATCGTTCCACTCACCGAGGAAATACGTTCAAATGTCAAAAAACTAAGTGAGACACTAAATAGTGAAGGTATGCGGGTTATTGCTGTGGCTTATAAAAAAGATAGAAGAATAAATGATACAGAGTACGCAGTAAAAGACGAAACTGATATGATTCTCGCTGGATATATCGGCTTTTTAGATCCACCGAAACCATCTGCAGCAGCTGCAATTCAAGCATTACAAAAACATGGTGTACAAGTGAAAATTTTAACTGGCGATAACGAAATTGTTACAAGAAAGGTTTGTAAAGAAGTTGGATTAGATATCGGCGAACCAATCCTCGGTTACGAGATTGATTCTTTACCAGATAAAGCATTAGCAAAACTTGCTGAAGAAACGACTGTATTTGCGAAGCTTAATCCAATGCAAAAATCTCGTATTATACACGCATTACAAGGAAATGGACACACTGTAGGTTACATGGGAGACGGCATTAACGATGCTGTAGCATTACGTGAAGCTGATGTCGGAATATCTGTTAATACTGCTACTGATATTGCGAAAGAAGCTTCCGATATTATTCTACTCGAAAAAAGTTTAACTATATTAGAAGCAGGTATTTTAGAAGGACGTACTACATTCGGAAATATTTTAAAATATATTAAGATGACAGCTAGCTCTAACTTCGGTAATGTGTTTAGCGTGTTAGTAGCAAGTGCTTTCATTCCTTTTTTACCGATGCTTGCCATTCATCTTTTAATTCAAAACTTACTTTATGATATTTCACAACTTTCTATTCCATGGGACAAAATGGATAAAGAGTTTCTAGAAAAACCACGAAAATGGGATACTGCAAACTTACGAAACTTCATTATTTGTATCGGCCCAATTAGTTCCATATTTGATATTATCACATACGTAGTCATGTGGAATGTATTTGGTGCAAATACACCGAGCGAGCAATCATTATTCCAGTCCGGATGGTTTGTCGTTGGATTGTTAACACAAACTTTAATTGTTCACATGATAAGAACACAAAAGATTCCATTTATTCAAAGCACTGCATCAACACCAGTCGTTTTATTAACTGCTCTTATTATGGCAATCGGGATTTATATTCCATTCTCACCACTTGGTGCAGCCGTTGGTTTACAAGCATTTCCACTTAACTACTTCCCTTGGTTAGTAGGAATACTATTAGGCTACGCTTTTTTAACACAATTCCTAAAAAAGCTTTATATTAAAAAGTTTCATAGCTGGTTGTAAAAATAAGAATGAGTGGGTATTCCCCGCTCATTCTAAAAGACATAACACATATTTATTTATGGAGGTGACCATGATGGTATGGTACGACATTGTATTCAGATTAGTTATCGTAATTATTGTAGGAGCTTGCATTGGAATGGAAAGACAATGGAGACACGGAATGGCTGGGTTACGGACAAATGCTCTCGTATCACTTGGTACCTGTATAATAGGAAAGGTGTCATGATTTTACTACTTCATGACACCTTCTACATAAACTTATTTTCTAACTTTTGTTGAAACGACTTCTCTTGCTTACGTAGTAGTTGACTACCTCGTTGTAAAATCGGTGTTCCATATTTATCGTTAATTTGATCAATGACAGCAAGTAGTGGCTCTTTTTTCGCATCCTCTTCAAATGAAAACAAATCTAATTGTTTCACCGATTCTGTCTTCCACTCTATTTCAGTAGCTGTAACACCTAGTAAACGAACGGAATCACCATCCCAATGTTGCTTCCATAAACGGGATGCTGCTTGAAAAATATCGCGTTCTTCCCAAATTGCATTTTTCAATTGCTTACTCCGTGTTACTGTTCGCCTATCATGGTATTTAATCATAATTTGAATATTATAGCTGACAAGGGTTCGCTTTTGTAATCTTTTACTCACTGATTTTGATAACCGTTCTAACATATCAAGTAATTCTTTCTCTTCATCCATATCCTTTGAAAAAGTCATCGAGTTACCGACACTTTTATGTTGGCCCATTTGACTCGGATCCACTTCCCTATCATCCGTACCTTTTGCACGCTTTTGTAAATCAATACCGTGCTTCCCAATTTTAGCGCGAATGATATGCTCGTCTCCCTTCGCTAACTGTTCAATTGTATGTATATGAATTTCATTTAATTTTTCAGCTGTTTTTTCTCCAATCCCATGCATTGCTTCAACTGGAAGTGGCCAAATCATTTCTGGAATATCACGTTTTCGAAGTACGGTAATACCGAGAGGTTTTTTCATATCAGAAGCTGTTTTTGCTAGGAAAAGATTTGGAGCAATTCCGATACTACACGGAAGCTGCAACTCTGTTAATAGTGCTTGTTGAATCATCTTTGCTATTTCAAGAGGCGAACCAAGTGCGTAGCAATCTGTAATATCTAAATATCCTTCATCTATTGAGACTGGTTGTATCTTTTCTGTAAAACGAGAAAGGACTTGAAACATTTGAAATGAAGCTTCGCGATATAATGTGAAATTAGGACGCCTTACAACTAATTGCGGGCATAACCTTTTCGCTTCCCAAAGGGGCATCGTCGTACGTATGCCGTATTCTCTCGCCTCATAACTACATGTTATAATAATTCCTTTTCTCTCTTTTTCATTTCCAGCAACCGCTAATGGCTTTCCTTGTAATG
This sequence comes from Bacillus cereus group sp. BfR-BA-01349, assembly GCF_022663795.1. NCBI lineage: Bacteria > Bacillati > Bacillota > Bacilli > Caryophanales > Bacillaceae > Bacillus > Bacillus cereus group sp. BfR-BA-01349. The sequence goes on along the minus strand of NZ_JAKUGE010000011.1, from coordinate 62,435 downwards.
ATGGATCATGAGCAATTTCAACAGATGCGAAAAAGCAATTCATATCTACATGTAAAATAACACGACCATTTTTCGGATACATTTCTCGCATAGTACTCACTCCCTAATCAGAACGTTCGTTCTTTCATTATATCAAATTTTGCACAATAATTATAATAATTACTTGTTCTTTTTTATAATCGATATAAAGAGGATATATATGTGAAAGGGTCTGATTATGATGAGATCAACTAATAAAGTGAAACTTTAATCAACCCTCACCAATCGGGTTTTTGCGGGCAGCAGGGCCCCCACCTAACTTCTTTACTTTCGCTGAATTTTGAGGTAGGGAGCTTACTGTCCGGCAAATAGCGGGATAAACTCAACTATACATTCCTTGTAGTTATATTAATCATTGCAATTAATTATTTACTACTTCAGATTTTCAATATGAATACGTTAGGATTATTCCTTCGTCTAGTACATGTAGCAACAACGTATATACTTCCATAGGTTTTCTTATATTGGCTTATACGTCTTGTCAAAGCAATCGAATCAAAATAAAAAGCGTGTAAATCACAATTGATTTACACGCTTTTTCTACTTCATTACTTCGCTACTTCTTCAATAATTGCAACAACTAATTCTGCTGTTTTTGCTAATTCTTCAACAGGAATCTTCTCGTTTGTTGTATGAATTTCTTCATAACCAACTGCTAAGTTAACTGTTGGGATACCATGTCCTGCAATTACGTTTGCATCACTTCCGCCACCACTTTGGTGAAGAGAAGGTGTACGACCAATTTTTTCAGCTGCACGTTTTGCAACTTCTACAACGTGATCGCCATCAGCAAATTTAAATCCTGGGTACATAACGTTTACTTCAACGTCTGCATGCCCGCCCATTTCTTTTGCAGTTGTTTCAAATGCTTCTTTCATTTTAGCAACTTGTGCTTCCGTTTTCTCATTGATTAAAGAACGAGCTTCTGCAAAGATTTGTACATGATCGCAAACGATATTCGTTTGTGTACCACCTTCAAAACGTCCAATATTTGCAGTCGTTTCAGAGTCAATGCGACCAAGTGGCATCTTCGCAATTGCTTTCGCTGCGATAGTAATTGCAGATACACCTTTCTCCGGCGCTACACCAGCGTGAGCTGTTTTCCCGCGAATAATTGCGTTCACTTTCGCTTGTGTTGGAGCTGCAACAACGATTTCACCAACTTTTCCATCGCTATCTAATGCGTAGCCATATTTCGCTGTAATACGCTCACGGTCTAATGCTTTTGCACCAACAAGACCTGATTCTTCTCCGACTGTAATAATAAATTCAATTTTACCATGAGGGATATTTTTCTCTTTTAAAACACGGATTGCTTCGAACATTGATGCTAATCCAGCTTTATCATCCGCACCTAAAATTGTTGTACCATCTGATACGATATATCCATCTTTAATAGAAGGCTTAATTCCATTACCAGGAACTACTGTATCCATATGAGAAGTAAAGTAAATTGTATCAACACCATCTTTTGTTGCTGGTAAAGTACAAATTAAGTTACCTGCACCATGACCAGTTACAGCCATTGTGTCATCTTCAAATACTTCTACACCTAAATCTGTAAATTTCTTCGTTAATACTTTGCAGATTTCTGCTTCAAATTTCGTTTCAGAATCTACTTGTACTAATTCCATAAATTCATTTACTAAACGTTCTTGATTAATCATAAGACTGCGCCTCCTGCACTACCATTATGTATGTAACACTATTAATTATAACAGAATTTCGCAAAAGTTTCGAAATACAAGACAAAAAACAGATGGTTTACATGTCTAGATAACCATCTGCTTTCTATTACTCATTTAACAATACCCAGCGCATATGATCTTCCCACACGCCATTTACCATTAACATCTTCCTAGACACGCCTTCATATTGAAAACCTATCTTCGTTACTACTTGTATAGATGCTAAATTACGAGGCATAATCGGAGCTTCTATACGATGTAACTGAAATTCCCCAAAAGCAACTTGAATTGCTTTTCTAAGCGCTTCTGTCGTATACCCTTTGTTTAACTCTGCTTTATCTAATTTATAACTGAGTACACAAGATTGATAAATGCCACGAACGATTAAATTAAATGAAATACACCCAATTATTTTCGTATCATCACCCTTTTTAAAAATCCATAGTCTGATGATTTTCCCTTCTTCGAACTCTTTTCTATCCTTTTGCAACTTTTTCTTTTGATAATCTAGCGTAAAAAAATCATCCGGTCTATACTCTTCCCAAGCTTTTAAAAATTCACGATTTCTGTCGTAATATTGAAGAACTGTTTCAGCATACGACTCATCAATTTCCCTTAAGTATAAACGATCTGTTTCGTATATTTTCATCATCGTATCTCCATTCTTCAGCTTGCCCAACTAAAAATTAACAATATACCCTTTTACTATATTCTCTACACACTCTCAAATTTCCTGTTATATTTTGCAATCCCCTCCCGAATTTTGTCCTCACTCTCCCCTTGTCCATAATTTCATTTCTCGTTACAATGAAATTGTACTGATTTGCAAGGAGGTATAACGATGCATAAAAAAGCTCAAAAAGTTATGGTTTATGTGATGCTAATTTCTATGCTTGTAACAACATTACTTGCTGGCGCGAGTATGTTTTGGTAAAAAGAGCGATGTGTTCGTCCTTTTTTTACTTTTTACACATAACAAAATAAACCATCTCGACATCGAGATGGTTTATTTTATATAAAACACAATCGCTACAATACTAAAGGAAAATGACATTACAAGCGCTATTACAAAACTTGTATATTGTTTCTGCTGAAATGCCCCAATAACAAAAGTGAGATTAAGTAATGCCATACATACAATCGCTACAAGATAAGAACATATATTAAAAGTTGCCAATATGAATGTAATAACAAATAGAAATCCCATAAAAAACTGCATATACGAAAGTTTTGGATTCAAGTACATATGAGCAACCCCTTTATCTAATTTTATCTTTCTATACTCTCATTAACGCACGGTTATGTACACATGTCAAGACAACTTATTATAATAGAAAAAGCCAACCTTTTTGTTGGCTTTTTCATATGCAACGGCTCCTTTTTCTTTTGCCAATTGCTGAAATGATTTTTTCGATTTCACAATCCATACTTTCGTTCCAATTGGAATGCGATCAAACAAATATTCCACATCGTTTTTCTTCATTCTTATACACCCTTGTGAAATATACTTTCCAATTGAACTCGGTTGGTTTGTTCCATGTATTCCATATTTACTTCCATCAGTTCCTCTTGCATTAAATCCAATCCACCTTGACCCAAGTGGATTTTTTGGCGATCCACCTGGAATATCCTTCGCAATGTAATACGGATCCTTTGCTTTCATTACAACATCAAAAGTTCCTTCTGGAGTTAATTCATTCGTTTTCCCTGTCGCTACTGGAAAAACCTTTTGAATCTTTCCATCGTCAATGTAAGCTAATTTATTCGTTGCTTTATTTACAATAATAAAAGGATCTCCGGCACGTGGATTATCCCCAAGAGGCCAAATCGGCGATAAAGAAAGACATAATATGATAGAGAGAAGATACGGCATAGATAATTCCTACCTTCTATATAAGTTCTTTTATATTATCCTTTCCCTTAAAGCGACTTTTAATGAGTAAATATTGTTCCATTTCATACACAAGTTGAACAAGTTTCGCACGTATCTCAAATTCTTCGCGTGTAGCTGGCAATGGCATGTCTCTAAATAATTCCCTCATTTCTTGAAGCTGCCTTAAGGAAATAACGCCAGTACTCTCAGGGCTAATAGCATTACCAATGTTTTCAACAACATCTGCAATCATGTCAGCTTGTTCATATGTCCACGATAAAGAAGCTGCTAGTGGTATCATTCGCTCTAAAATTTCGAATTGTTGCATACGCATATTAAAATAACGATAGTAATAATCATCTTCTCGCATAAATGCATTCTCAAGTTTTTTAAACGATAAATCTCTTGCTTCATTTAACATATTCTCGGTTTCAATGAGTTCTGCTCCACTCCAACTACTTTCTCGATTTCGTAAATACACAACCATTTCAAACAAAATCGTTTTAAAATTATTCTCTATTTTATCCTGATACTCTTTTAGCTTATTTTCACTACTCGGCATATACATATTTACTAATAACGCCACGCTAATCCCTATCGTTAATATAGCAATTTCATTTCCAACTATAAGCCATGTAATTTGCTTCAATGAATATAGATGCATAACAATAACTGAACTCGTGACAATACCTTCTTGAATTTTAAGCATTACTGCAGTCGGAATAAATGTAAGTAACAATATGCTAATCGCAAGTGGTGTATAGCCAATCGTTTCAAAAATACAAAACGCGAATGCCATTGATAATACACACGCTAGAAAACGATGTAACGACACTTGAAGTGATTTGCGCTTCGTATTTTGTACACATAAAATAACTAAAATGCCTGCTGAACTATAAAATTCTAACCCTAATAACTGAGCAATAAAAACTGCCGCACCTGTCCCTATTGCTGTTTTTACTGTACGATATCCAATTTTAAACATATCATTACTCCTATATGTATAAACGTATTTACAGCTAGTATAAAAAAAGGATGACACAATGTCATCCTTTTCTACTTATTATTCACATAACCTTTTCATATTACAATATTTTTTGTAAAAATTGTTGCGCACGTTCACTTTTCGGCGCTGCAAAAAATTCTTCTGGCGCACTATCTTCTACAAGCTTTCCTCCGTCCAAGAAAAGAACACGATCTGCCACTTCTTTTGCAAAGCCCATTTCATGTGTAACGATAGCCATCGTCATTCCTGTCGTAACTAACGATTTCATAACTTCTAACACTTCTTTCACCATCTCTGGATCTAGCGCCGATGTCGGTTCATCAAATAACATAACTTCCGGTTCCATCGCTAACGCTCTTGCAATTGCTACACGTTGCTTTTGTCCTCCCGAAAGACGATTTGGATACGTATCTTTTTTATCTACTAATCCAACCTTTTCTAAAAGTTTCTCAGCTTTCTTTTCAGCTTCTTGCTTCGTTACCCCTTTTACATTGATAGGAGCATACGTAATATTTTCTAATACAGTCATATGAGGAAATAAGTGAAAATGCTGAAATACCATACCGACATTTTCACGAACATGCATAACATTCGTTTTCGGATTCGTTACTTCTTCCGTCCCAATCCAAATGTGACCATCCGTTGGTGCTTCTAACATATTCATACAACGTAAAAATGTTGATTTTCCTGATCCAGAAGGCCCTATAATTGCGACTACTTCCCCTTTTTCAATTGTTGTTGTAATTCCTTTTAATACTTCGTTTTTACCAAATGATTTATGAAGGTTTTCAATTTTAATCACTTTTCTTCATTCTCCCTTCAATTGCCTTCCCGACTAATGTAAGAATAATGACTAACATATAATAAATCAGTCCAACAAAAAGTAATGGTTCAAGATATTTAAATGTCTCACCGCCTACAATGTAAGCACGACGCATTAAATCAGTCGCGCCTATTACTGTTACTACAGCCGATTCTTTCGTAAGTGTCGCAAATTCGTTCACAAGCGCTGGTAATATATTTTTTAATGCTTGAGGGAAAATAATATTTCTCATCATTTTTCCGTACGGTATCCCTAAAGCCATTGCTGCTTCTGTTTGTCCTTTATCAACCGCTTGAATACCAGCACGAATTACTTCTGACATGTATGCACCTGAATTCAAGCTAAATGCAAGTACAGCAGCTAAGAATGCTGGTATTTCATAACCAATTATTTGTGGGACGCCGAAATAAATAATCATTAATTACAATACAAGGGGTGTACCACGAAAAATTGATGTATAAAAATCTGCTGCTATATTTAATGCTCGTATTCTAGCAATTTTACAAAGTGCTAATAGCGTTCCTAAAATAAATCCTGCTAAAGCTGATACTGCTACAATTTTCAAAGTAACTTCTAAACCTTTTAGTATATATGGTATGGAAGGCGTAATCGCCGAAAAATCTAAGTTCATTCTTTTCATTCCCCTCACAGAAAAGTGAAAGGCAGCTTATTTTCCGCTGCCAAACCATTTCTTCACTAATTTATCCATTTCTCCATTTTCTTGCATTTTTTTAATTACTTTATTAAATTCAGCTGTTTTATCACTGTTTTTCGAAAGGGCAATTGCTGCTCCAACTTCTTCTGGTGCTTCTTTAATTTCAATTCCTTGTAAATCTTTCATTTTCTCTAAATAATTTTTAGCAACTGTATCTTCTATAATTGCAGCGTCAAAACGACCAGCTTTAATTTCTTGTACGATTTCTGGTATACGGTCACGTCCCTCAACTTGGAAATCTACTTGTTTTTTAAATTCTGCAGCTTTCTCTTCTTGAATAGACCCTGTTTGTACCCCTACTTTTTTCCCTTTTAAATCCTCTACAGATTTAATGTTAGAATCCTTTTTAGAAACGACCATATTTTTCGCAACAAAATAAATATCTGTAAAATCAACATTATTTTTACGCTCTGCAGTTGGCGTCATACCTGCCATTACGAAATCAACTTTTCCTGAACTAAGAGATGCTAATAAACCACCAAAATCCATATCTTTCACTTTCACTTCATACCCAAGTTCTTTTCCGATATATTTAGCAACATCAACATCAAAGCCAATAATTTCATCGCTCTTTGACGCATCTACATATTCATAAGGTTTATAATCTGCTGAAGTTCCCATTACGAGTACTTTTTTATTTCCTTTTGTTTCTTTCGATTCCCCATTACTACAAGCGCTGAATATACTTACAATTAAAATAAGTGCAAACGATATTGATACTAACTTCTTCATCTTTCTTCCCCCTAATAATGTATATTTAAAAGTTTAATAGAATATTTATTCGATGTTTGTATTGTATCAGCACTTTTATTTTTATGCAATATATAAAATAAAAATAAATAATCAAACAATATAAATGCTGTTTGTTATGTATAAAATGATGCATAAAATAACACAACTATGCATATCTCAGAAATTTTAATAATAAATAAAAAAGGCGGCACATCCACTTGATTGTGGACGTGCCGCCTTTTCTCTTATTTTTTATAGTTCTTCACAATTCTCTTCAAAATATGATTGTAGTTTCGCAATAACTTGCATCGGTTCATGACCTTCAATTTCATGACGCTCTACCATCGTTACAATTTTTCCATCTTTTAATAAAGCAAATGATGGAGAAGAAGGTGGGTACCCTTCGAAATATTCACGCGCTCTTGCTGTCGCTTCTTTATCTTGACCTGCAAACACCGTTACAAGGTGGTTAGGACGTTTATCATAATGTACGGAATGCGCAGCAGCAGGACGAGCAATACCACCTGCACAACCACATACAGAGTTTACCATTACAAGTGTTGTTCCATTTCTTTTAAACGCTTCTTCTACCGCTTCCGGCGTCGTCAATTCTGTATATCCAGCAGAGACAATCTCTTCACGCGCTTGGCGGACAACATCATTCATAAAAAAGTTAAAATTAATCACTCTTTTCCCTCCTCTAAAACTACCTATTTGTATCTTACCAGTTAATGTTTATGAAATACAAGTAAGTTTACTTGTATTTAAGTATAGAAAAGGTGTTAGAGCTCTTGCTCTAACACCTTTTCTTTAATGACCACGATGTTTTTGCTTTGCTTTTTGTACTTTCATTAAACGTCTTCTTTCTTTTTCAGCTTCTCGCTTCTCTTTAGACTGCACTTTCTTTTCTTGTTTATGCAATTCATAAGATAAACTAATCGCCTCTTGCGCCTTAGTAAAACGTTTAATAGTTGTTTCTTTTGCTGCTTGTCGTATGATACGCTTTATGTTTTTAGGACGCTGTTTTTCTTTAACTTCTACACCACATTTTGCAAAGTGCTGAAAATGCTCTAAAAGTGAACCATTCACAAACATAAGCACTTCTTCATCTGACGGTTCCGCCCCAAAAATATACCTCGCCCCATACAATTTCCCTTTTTCTTTACATGTAATGATTCCAACAAAAAATTGGCCATCGTGATATACTGTCAAATCCATTGACAGCCCCTCCTTTAAAAGATTAGAAATACGGGACATCCCGGAGGGGAAGGTTACTGACATGAAATCATGCGTCTGGACTACCAACCAGAGCTGTGTTTTTGTATTTCTTTCACTATTATTATATCTTTTTTTCCATAATCTTCATATATTCAGCAATCATTTTTTTATGCGATCCTACAATATAGTCAGGTAGTTCTGTTACTGAAAAGAATTTAAGCTGAACTGCTTCTTCTTTATTCATAACAAAATCCCCTTCGTATTCATCCGTATAATAGGCGGTTGTTACAGATTGAAATTCATCACCGTTTTCTAATTTTGTAAAGTAGTTCGCTCCAGAAAATACATTGATTAGTCGCAAGTTCTTCACTTTTATTCCTGTCTCTTCATACACTTCACGATAAGCTGTTTCTTCTGGTGATTCACTAAGCTCCATTAGCCCGCCAGGTAGCCCCCATTTTCCGTACGGCTCTGTCCGCTGCTGCAATAAAACATATCCATTTTCATTTATAACGAGTACAACAGCACCAACTAAAATTAAAGGGCGATGACCAACTATTTTTCGTAATTCTTCTACATATCCCACCGTATCGCCTCCTTTTTCGTTGTCCACACTATTGTATCATATGTACGAAACGACAAAATGCGTATATTTTTCATTTTTTTAACAAAATATTTATTTTATGTGATTCATCTACTGTAGCTAACATAATAGATTTGACTTCTGTACTCTCCTCTAGAAATTCTCTCGCCCACGCTTCTGTTTTTCCTAATAATGCAAGAACATCTTTCTGTATCCTCCCATCCTTTACTAATACAAAAGAAACTGGAGATTTTTTTCCCGCCACTTTAAGATCAAGCCGCGAAACTGCTTCATATTCTGGATACTGAAATATAGAAACGACACCGTTTGCTTCCCATAATGCTAATTTAATCGTTTGAATATCGCTCACATTTCGCATACGAAGTTCCGAAAACAAATATTCCAAGGTAATTCTCGCCTTTTTCAAATTGCTAAAATCAATGGAACCATTGTGTATAAGAATAATAGGTGCAGGCTCTAAAAAACGTCTCCATCTATCCCATTTCAGCATTAAAACTGAGCTTATAATATGAAGTACAACAAGTATGAACGTTGTAATCATCGATCCCAGTAACCCTACTTTTTCATCAGACAATGCGTTAGAAATATTCCCACCAAGCAATAACACTAATACAACATCTAAAAAACGAAGTTGTGCGATAGACCTTTGCCCCATCGCTTTCGCAACTAATATTAAAAATATGTATGCTATAATAGCCCGAATAACCCATTCACTATTAGAAAGATGCCGTGCTCCTTCAAAAATATGCATATGCATCACTTTGCACTCCTTACCCGTCTCAAACTGCTATCCTGTTTAGTTTGCAACGTTTATGAGCATATATGTAAAAAAGCTGGTTCGTTTAAAAACGAACCAGCTTTTTTTACTTAACTGAAAACATATATTTTTTATAAGTTTTCCGTACCGATAATATGAGCCCCATCATAATCATATTTGAGAATAAGGAACTTCCCCCATACGATAAGAAAGGTAATGCAATACCTTTTACAGGCATTAATCCAACGATCATACCGATGTTTTGGAATATTTGAACTGTTAATATACCGATTGATCCAGCGCATAATAATGTACCAAATAAATTATCAGCGGAATAACCAATAATAATTGTTCGATATAGTAGTAATAGGAACAAGAAGACAACTAAGGCTGCTACGATAAATCCACCTTCTTCGGCAATTGTAGCGAAAATAAAGTCAGTATGCTTCTCTGGGATATAGACGCTTCCTCCCCCAAACCCTTTACCTTCCATTCCTCCACTACCTACAGCTAAAATCGATTGCTGTGTTTGATAACCTTGATCTGCATTTTCAAATGGATTTAACCAACCTACAATACGCGACTGTTGGTGAGGTTTTAGTAAAGTAACTAAATTATTATAGAAAAAATCTTGATACTTAAAGAAAATAAATATTAAAGCAGCTAATATGGTCAACGGAATAACTGTACATAATGCTATCAATTTCTTTTGAATACCTGACATAAATAAAATACATGCAATAGCAGCAGCGTATAAGAACACCATACCTGTATCAGGTTGACTATATACAACCGCCATAGGTGGAAGTGACACTAGCATAATTTTACCTACTAGCTTTAAATCTGTTTGGAATGTCCTTGCCATATACTGTGCATTATGTTTCACTGCTATACTCGCTACTACAAGTAGCAATGCAATTTTGAAAAACTCAGACGGCTGAATTTGCCCAAATACTGGGAAAACAAACCATCTTTTTGCACCTAATTTTTCAGGTGTAAAACCTGATGGTGGTAATACTTTCAAAAGAATAAGTGAAGCAAATCCAGCAATATAAAGCGCCCAAGATAATTTTTGCAATTGATCTAAGTCGATGCTTGCAACAAGAAGTAACAATACAACCCCAATTATGTAGTTAACACCTTGTTTCATAGCAAAGTTTGCAGCTCCATACTGTCCCGTTTGCTGACTGCTATATATAGCAGCTATACTCGTCACACATAGTGCACACAAAATTAAAATTAATTTTACATCTAAACTTTTTAGAAACTCGGTACTTCTTTTCATGACATCCTCCTGAAACATTGTTACGGCAAAAATAAAAAACCAGGAGTCAACATTCTTCATGTTTTGACGACTGATTACACATTATCTATAAAACACTTATATAGAATAACTCTCTTTTTCATACAATACAATATATTATACTACAGTTTCATCAGTAAGATTTGCCAAAAAAATTATTCTTTTCTTATTTTATATCCATATACCATATATCAGCAATGTATTTTCGTAAATTCCTAATACATAATCGTTTATTGTAAGATTACTGGGAAAGATATTTATACATATAGTAGGATGTAGATGAAGAAATAAGATAATAAAAAGCTCGCATAAGCGAGCTTTTTATTAATATACAGATGTATTATTTTCTGACATGTTTTCTAAAATTTCTTTAACACGTCCTAAGAACTTACCACAAATTAAACCATCAAGTACTCGGTGATCAAGTGATAAACATAAGTTAACCATATCACGAGCACCGAACATACCGTTATCCATAATTACTGGGCGTTTTACAATTGATTCAACTTGTAAAATAGCCGCTTGTGGGTAATTAATAATACCCATAGATTGAACAGAACCGAATGATCCTGTGTTATTAATTGTAAATGTTCCACCTTGCATTTCGTCTGCTTTTAACGATTTCGTACGTACTTTTCCTGCAAGTTCTGTAATTTCACGAGCGATACCTTTAATTGTTTTCTCGTCCGCTTGCTTAATTACTGGTACAAATAGTTCTTCCTCTGTTGCAACAGCGATAGAAAGGTTAATATCTTTCTTCTGAACAATTTTATCGCCAGCCCACATTGAATTAATTTGAGGATACTCTTTTAACGCTTGTGCTACTGCTTTTACGAAGAAAGCAAAGAACGTTAAGTTAAAGCCTTCACGCTTCTTAAAGTCACCTTTAATTGAGTTACGGTATGACACAAGGTTTGTCACATCTACTTCAATCATCATCCAAGCATGTGGTGCTTCGTGTTTACTACGTAACATGTTTGCTGCGATTGCTTTACGCACACCTGTTACTGGAATTTCGATATCTCCAGGCATTGTAGGTACAGAAACTGGTTTCGCAGCTTCTACTTTTTGCGCTACTGGTGCTGCTTTTGGTGCTTCTGGGCGAGCTTCTACTACTGCCGCTACAGCTTCCTCTTTCTTCGCCGCACCTGCTTGTGGGATATTTCCAGATTCCACTAGCTTTAAAATATCTTTACGAGTGATACGGCCGTTTGCTCCCGTACCTTCTACTAGATCTAAATCAACGTTATGCTCACCCGCAAGCTTTAACACAGCTGGTGAAAAACGTGGTTTTCCATCAGTTGGTTGTTTTACTTTCGGTGCTTTTTCAGACGTAGCTACTTCTGCCTTTGATTCTTCTTTAGTTTTTTCCTCAACAGCTGTTGCTGCTACTTCATCTGCGCCTTCTACTTGAATAACACAAACTACTTCACCTACAGCTAACGTATCACCTTCACCAGCGATTAACTCTTTCACAACACCCGTGAAAGAAGATGGTACTTCAGCATTTACTTTATCAGTCATTACTTCTGCAAGCGGATCATACTTATTTACGTGATCGCCAACATTAACGAGCCATTTACTAATTGTGCCCTCTGTAACGCTCTCCCCGAGCTGAGGCATTGTAATATTTTCTACAGCCATGTATAGTCCCCCCGATTAAAATTCCGCAAGTTCACGCATTGCTTTTTCAACTTTATCTGGATTTACCATAAAGAATTTTTCCATTGTTGGTGCATATGGCATTGCTGGAACGTCTGGACCTGCAAGACGTGCGATTGGCGCATCTAAATCAAATAGACAGTTTTCAGCGATAATTGCTGCCACTTCACTCATAATGCTTCCTTCTTTATTGTCTTCTGTTACAAGAAGAACTTTACCTGTTTTAGAAGCTGCTTCAATGATTGCTTCTTTATCTAATGGATATACAGTACGTAAATCAAGAATGTGTGCAGAGATGCCATCTTGTGCTAACTTTTCAGCCGCTTGAAGAGCAAAATGAACACATAATCCGTACGTGATAACTGTAATATCATCACCTTCACGTTTTACATCTGCTTTTCCGATTGGTAATACGTAGTCATCCTCTGGTACTTCACCTTTAATTAAACGATATGCACGTTTATGTTCGAAGAATAATACTGGATCTTCATCACGAATGGCTGCTTTTAATAAGCCTTTTGCATCATATGGTGTAGAAGGGATAACGATTTTTAAACCTGGTTGGTTTGCAAACATCGCTTCTACAGATTGTGAATGATACAATGCACCGTGAACACCCCCGCCAAATGGTGCACGAATTGTAACTGGACAAGTCCAATCATTATTAGAACGATAACGAATTTTTGCTGCCTCAGAAACAATTTGGTTTACTGCTGGCATGATGAAATCAGCAAACTGCATTTCAGCGATTGGACGCATACCATACATTGCTGCACCAATTGCTACCCCAGCAATTGCAGATTCTGCAAGCGGTGCATCAAGCGCACGATCTTCACCAAATTGATCATACAAACCGTGTGTCGCTTTAAACACGCCACCTTTTTTACCAACATCTTCTCCTAAAACGAATACTTTCTCATCGCGTTCCATTTCTTCGCGCATTGCTAATGTAATAGCATCAATATAAGACATTACAGCCATGAAACGTTCCCCCCTATTCTGCGTATACGTGCTTCAATGCATCTTCAGGTGCTGCATACGGAGCATTTTCTGCATATTCTGTTGCTTCATTTACGATATGCATAATTTCGTCTAACATTTGTTTTTCGGATTCCTCAGTTAACACACCAGCTTCTTTTAAATAAGCTGCGAATGTTATAATTGAATCTTTTTTCTTTGCTTCTTCTACTTCTTCTTTATCACGATAAACACGATCATCATCGTCACTAGAATGTGCTGTTAAACGATATGATACTGTTTCAATTAAAGTTGGTCCTTCACCACGACGACCGCGATCTGCTGCTTCTTTTACAGCTTTATATACTGCAAGTGGATCGTTTCCGTCTATTGTATATCCAGGCATACCGTAACCAATCGCACGATCTGATACGTTTTTACATGCTAATTGTTTTTCAACTGGAATAGAGATTGCATATTTGTTATTTTCACACATAAAAATAACAGGTAGTTTGTGTACACCAGCAAAGTTTGCCCCTTCATGGAAGTCACCTTGGTTTGAAGAACCTTCTCCAAATGTAACGAACGTTACTAAATCTTTCTTCTCCATTTTTCCAGCTAGTGCAATACCAACTGCATGTGGTACTTGTGTTGTTACTGGAGATGAACCTGTAACAATACGATTTTTCTTTTGACCGAAGTGACCAGGCATTTGACGACCACCAGAGTTTGGATCTCCAGCTTTCGCAAAAGCAGACAACATAAGCTCTTTAGCTGTCATACCAAATGCTAGTACAACACCCATATCACGGTAGTATGGTAATGCATAATCTTTCTCTCTATCAAGAGCGAACGCCGCTCCAACTTGTGCAGCCTCTTGTCCTTGACAAGAAATTACGAATGGAATTTTACCAGCGCGGTTTAATAACCACATACGTTCGTCAATTTTACGTGCAAGTAACATCGTACGGAACATTTCTAATACTTGCTCATCACTTAAGCCAAGCTCTTCATGGCGCTTTTCTTTTACTTTTGCCATTTTTCATAACCTCCTAAATCCACATTTTTATGCGTGTAACGCTCTTCCATCTACAGCAAGTGCTGCTTCACCAATCGCCTCAGATAATGATGGATGCGGATGAATTGTATGTGCTACTTCCCAAGGTGTTGCATCAAGTACTCTTGCAAGACCCGCTTCAGAAATCATATCTGTTACATGTGGTCCAATCATATGAACACCAAGAATGTCATTTGTCTCTTCATCAACTACAAGTTTTACGAAACCATCTGATTCTCCGTATACAAGTGCTTTTCCGATTGCGCGGAATGAGAACTTACCTACTTTTAACTTATAGCCTTTTTCTTTCGCTTCTTGTTCTGTTAAACCGACAGAAGCAACTTCTGGACTGCTATATACGCATTTTGATACCATAGAGTAATCAATTGGTGTAACTTCTTTCCCTGCAATATGTTCTACTGCAGCAATTCCTTCATGAGAAGCAACGTGAACAAGTTGCAGGCCACCGATTACATCTCCAATTGCGTAAATATGCGATTCTTTCGTTTGATAAAACTCATTTGTTTGAATGTATCCTTTTTCCACAACGATATCTGTGTTCTCTAAGCCAATATTTTGCGTATTCGCTTGTCTTCCTACAGATACAAGCATTTTTTCTGCTTTAAATTCTTTATTTTCACCGTTGTGTTCAGCTTGGATTGTTACTCCATTATCTTTTACCAATGTTTCTGGTAATACTTTTGCACCAGTTACCACTTTAATACCTTTTTTCTTGAATAGACGTTGCATTTCTTTTGAAACGTCTTGATCTTCTAGTGATAATATTGTTTTTGCATACTCTAATACTGTAACTTCTACACCGAAGTCAGCAAGCATAGATGCCCACTCAATACCGATTACACCGCCACCAACGATAATAATCGAACTAGGAAGCGTTTCCATTTTTAGGGTATGATCTGAAGACATTACGTACTCTCCGTCTAATTCTAAACCTGGTAATGAATTTGGACGAGAACCTGTTGCAATAAGTACATTTTTTGGAATTAACATTTCATTCTCTTCTCCACTTGCAAGTTCAACTGAAATTGTCCCTGGCATCGGAGAGAAAATAGATGGGCCAAGAATACGGCCAATACCTTCAAACACATCAATTTTACCTTGTTTCATTAAGTGTTGAACGCCTTTATGAAGCTGCGTTACAATCTTCTCTTTACGCTCTTGTACTTTCGCAAAGTTTAGTTCTACATTGCTTGCAATAACTCCGAACTCTTCGCTTTTTTTAGCAGTTGCATATACTTCCGCACTACGTAAAAGAGCTTTACTAGGGATACATCCTTTGTGTAAACAAGTACCACCAAGATTTTCTTTTTCGACTAGTGCAGTTTTTAACCCTAGTTGTGATGCACGAATTGCAGCAACATATCCACCAGTACCGCCGCCAACGATGACTAAATCATATTCTTTTGCCATTATCTCAACCCCTAGCTACCGTTTCTTTTTCACGTACAACGTATTCTTTTGGAGCTTCTTCTTCACGTAATACACGAAGTGCTCCTTCTGCTAACGCTTCTAACTCATCTTCGCCTGGATGTACGATAACATCTGCAATCCAGTCCACTCGCTCTTTTATTTCATCGACAAGAATTTTACTGTATGCCAGTCCACCAGTTAATACGATTGCATCGATTTTCCCGTGAAGTACAGCGCTAGCTCCGCCAATCTCTTTTGCAACTTGATATGCCATTGCTTTATAAATAAGAGTTGCTTCAGGATCACCTTTTTCAACCATTTTCTCTACTTTAATCGCATCATTTGTACCGATTAAACTTACAAGTCCACCTTGTCCGACAAGCTTTTTAATCATTTCATCTCGGTAATACTCACCAGAGAAACACATTTCTACTAGTTGCCCTACTGGTACTGTACCAGCACGCTCTGGACTAAATGGTCCTTCTCCGTTTAAACCGTTATTCACATCGATTACTCTTCCTTTTTTATGAGCACCAACTGTAATACCACCGCCCATATGTGTAACTAATAAATTTAAATCCTCATATTTGTGGTTTAACTGTTCGGCTACTTTACGAGCAACTGCTTTTTGATTTAATGCATGGAAGATACTTTTACGTTCCATACCAGCAATACCACTTATACGAGCAACTGGCTCCATTTCATCTACAACGACAGGGTCCACAATAAATGCAGGAATGTTTAATCCAGAAGCAATTTCATATGCTAAAATGCCTCCAAGGTTTGAAGCGTGATGACCGCTAAACCCATTTTTTAAATCTTCTAACATCGCATCGTTTACTGTATACGTACCGCCTTCGATTGGACGAAGTAATCCACCACGTCCACAAACAGCGTTTAATTTTGAAATGTTAATACCATGAGAATGTAGAACTTCTAAAATCGTTTCTTTTCGAAACTCATATTGGTCGATAATTCGCTTGTATTTCCCAATCTGTTCTACGTCATGACGAATCGTTTCTTCTAAAACGGGTCTTTCATTATCAAAAACACCAATTTTTGTGGATGTACTACCTGGGTTAATAACAAGAATTCGATTTACAGACAATGTTGCTACCTCCACTAATAAATTCAAAAGGAAGTGGAAACCTCATAAGAGGTAACCACGCCTTTTGTAAAAGTTATATATGAATGATTAGCGACGGCTAATAATATCGTGACCGTTGCGTAAGTAAGTGCTACGAGAATTTTTCAAGCTTGCAATGCGCTCTTCAGCTAGACGATCTGCCGCTACATAAGTTGCTATGCCATCGCGTTTTGAAATTTCGATTACTTTTGCAATTGTGTCATAAATAGACTCAACACGTTTTAGTGCACGTTCTCTATTGTATCCATATAATTCGTCTGCTACGTTAATTACGCCACCTGCATTAATTACATAATCTGGTGCGTATACAATACCCATTTCATGAATGATGTCACCGTGACGATTTTCTTTTAATTGGTTATTTGCAGAACCTGCGATTACTTTTGCTTTAAGTTGTGGAATAGTTTCATCATTAACTGTTGCGCCTAATGCACATGGTGCGTAAATATCGCATTCAACACCGTAAATTTCATTTGGTTCAACTGCTGATGCACCGAATTCTTCTACAGCACGTTGTACAGCTTCTTTATTAATATCTGTAACGATTAATTTTGCTCCTTCAGCGTGTAAATGTTTGCATAGGTGATATGCTACGTTACCAACGCCTTGAACAGCAATTACTTTTCCTTCTAAATTGTCAGTACCGAAAGCTTCTTTTGCAGCTGCTTTCATACCACGGTAAACACCGTATGCAGTTACTGGAGATGGGTTACCAGAAGAACCGAATGATGGTGAGATACCTGTTACAAAGTCAGTTTCTTCATGAATAATATCCATATCATCTACTGTTGTACCAACATCTTCAGCTGTAATGTAACGTCCGTTTAGTCCTTGGATATAACGTCCTAGTGCACGGAACATTGCTTCGCTCTTATCTTTACGAGGATCACCGATAATTACTGTTTTCGCACCACCTAAGTTTAAACCAGCTGCTGCGTTTTTGTATGTCATCCCTTTTGCAAGACGCAATGCATCTTCAATCGCCGCTTCTTCAGAATCATATGTCCACATTCTTGTTCCACCAAGAGCCGGTCCAAGTGTTGTATCATGAATTGCAATAATTGCTTTTAAACCAGATTCTTTATCTTGACAAAATACTACTTGCTCATAATCATATTTTTCTAAGTATTCGAAGATTTCTAATGTCATTGTCGTTTCCCCCTAATGTTTTACCCTTTTTGGTTTATTTTGAAGCAGTCGCAACTGCCAATGCTAATGAATATACTTTTGTTTCTGCTGAATCAGCACGAGATGTTAAAACAATCGGTGCTGTTGCGCCAGCAATCATTGCTCCTACTTTTGCATCCGCAAAGTATACGAGTGATTTATATAGCACATTTCCAGCTTCAATCGTTGGGACGAGTAAAATATCTGCCTTACCTGCTACATCACTTACTATGCCTTTATGCTCTGCTGCAATTTGTGATACTGCATTATCTAAAGCAAGTGGTCCATCAACGATACAATCTTTAATTTGTCCACGGCGATTCATTTGTGTTAACATCGCTGCATCAATTGTCGCCTGCATCGCTGGATTCACAACTTCTACTGCTGCGATTGGTGCCACTTTGGGCAAGTCGATTCCTATTGCCTGGGCAACTTCTACAGTATTTTGTATAATAGCAGCTTTTTGTGTTACGTCAGGTGCGATGTTCATCGCTGCATCTGTAACGAAAATAAGACGGTCGTAATTTTGAACTTCAAATGCTGCTACATGTGAAAGTACGCTACCTTTACGTAGGCCCCACTCTTTGTTTAACACAGCCTTCAAAATATTCGCTGTTGGGATGTTCCCCTTCATAAGCACATCTGCTTCACCATTTCTCACAGCTTTAACAGAAAGTTCTGCAGCTTCAGCACTAGACATTGCTGCAATCACTTCAACATGTTCTGAAGTTTGTAAACCATGTTCTTGTAGCATCCCCATTATTTTTTCTTGATTTCCATATAGACGAAATTGAGCTAGCTGTAATTTAATTGCTTTCGCTACAGCTTCAATTACTTCATGATCTTCAGCTACTGCTACAGCCACAGTTTTTTTAGGCTTTCCTGCTGCTTGATCAATTAAGTATTCTAACTTCATATTTTGTAATCAACCCTTTCCGTCGTCCCTCGTCTATTTATAAAGCAAATACCGTGCCAACTTTTAAAAGTGGTCTTACCAGTAATGAAAACGCATTCAAAATGCAGTAAAATCAATACTTTGGAAAATAACTAAAGATTCTGTCTTATTTTGTCACTTTTTGTATACCATGCAATAAATTGCACGGTACGCAATTTATTGCATGGTATTTTTTGCATAGTCATACTTTTCTAGCTTGTAATATAAATTTCGAACGGAAATTCCTAACGCTTTCGCAGTTTGTGTTTTATTCCCATCAAATCTCTCCAAATATTCATAAATAATATTCCCTTCAAACTCTGTCACTAAATGTTCAAGTGGCTTTTCTTCTAATTCAGGTAATAAATGAGATTGCTTTGACTCCACCTGCTCTTCGTTATGTAATGGCGGTAAATGGTGTACATCAATATAGGTCTCGTTATAATTCATAAAGATAATAGCTCTCCCCAAAATATTTTCAAGTTCCTTCACATTTCCTGGCCATTCGTATGATTGTAAATATAAAACGGCTGAATCAGTGAGCCCTTCTACATTACGACCGTAATCTTGATTAATTTTTTGAATCAATCTGTCCGCAATTGTCGGTATATCTCCTTTACGTTGACGAAGAGATGGAATTTGAATTGGAATTTTATTTAATCGATAATATAAATCCTCCCTAAACTTCCCTTCTAGAATAGCCTTTTCTAAATTCACATGTGTCGCTGCAATTACGCGAACATTAATAGGTATCGCTTTCGTTCCACCAACTTTTACAATTTCTTTTTCCTGCAATACACGAAGGAGTTTCGCTTGTGTATTTGCAGACAACTCCCCTATTTCATCTAAAAAAATACTACCGTTATTCGCTTCCTCAAAGAACCCACGTTTCCCGCCTCTTTTCGCTCCAGAAAACGCCCCTTCCTCATAACCAAATAATTCACTTTCTAACAACGTCTCCGAAATGGCCGCACAGTTTACACGGACGAACTTATTGTATTTTCGATTACTTCCATTATGGATTGCATGTGCAAACAATTCTTTACCAGTCCCAGATTCCCCGCGTAACAGTACTGTTGCTGGTGTATTCGCTCCTAGCTTCGCCTGTTCGATAGCTGCCGTTGTTTCATCTGAATTTCCGACAATATCATCAAATGAATATTTCGCTTCTAATGTACGAATAATTTGCCTTGCTCTATTCAATTCATTTGTTAATTTTTGAATTTCCGACACGTCACGGATAACACCGACGCTTCCTTTCAATATTCCATCCACAATAACTGGTGCTACGTTTACAATTACATCTCGCTTTTTTTGTCCAATCTTCATATGTATTCCGCGCACCGCACGACGCGTTCGAAGTACTTTCATATGCATACTTTCGCCTTCTACAATATCAGTTGTAGCAGGCTTCCCAATAATATCTTCTTCTGTTAAACCCGTTAATTTCGTATATGCTGGGTTAATGACTAAACCTCTTCCTTTTTCATCCACAACCGAAATCGCTTCTTCAGATGAGTTAATAATCGCCTCTAATAGTGTTTGAATTTCTTTTAAGTCTGTAACTTCTTCCGCAAGATCTACAACTTCTGTTATATCTTTAAAAATTGCAAATGCCCCTTGTACCTCTCCTCCTTCTTTTAATATTGGAATACGCGTTGTAATAATTTTCTTTCCATTCTCTAATGTCAGTTCATAATTTACTTCTATTTGTTTCGTACGTATAATGCGAAGTAATTTACTAGTTGGAATGACTTCTAAAATATACTTTCCTATCGCCTCTTCTTTTTTATATCCGATAATACGCTCTGCACTTTTATTAAAAAGACGAACTTGTCCCTCTCGATCAATTACAATCATGCCGTCATGTGTAGAATTTAAAATTAATTCTCCTTGTTGCGTCTGTTCCTCTAACCGCCCAATTAGCTCTTCCTTCTCATGCGCTAATCCTGTAACAATTTTTGCGATATCACCTGGTATAAGAAGAGTGTCTTTTTTCTTTTTTTCTAATAAAACTTTATGTACATCATCTTCACCTGTCATATCAAATATTACATCGATATGCATAGAAAGAAATGGAGTTACACTTTCTCCAATTGCAATCCCGTATTCCTTAGCAATTTGTAGTCCTTTTGCCAACGGATTTATATCAATAATCCCTATAATTTGAAATATATTCGAACTTTGTAACAGATTCAGCAGCGCGCTCCCGCCTTCACCTGCACCAACAATTAATACTTTTTGTTTCATATATTACACTTCCTCTCGAAGTAACTCTGCAATTTTTTTCACACCCTTATCTTACTCGTTCAGCACCCTCTTGACAAACCCCCTTTCCGTATAACATCATTAAAATATACGAAATAATCTGAAAAGGAGCGTTATGTATGCAGCGTTACGTTGCTCTACTATTAGCACTCATCCCTATTTCATTAGCTGTGTTTGGTATAAAGTTAATGAGAGATACTGTATTTGGGATTCTATTTCCACCAATTTCCATACTGTGGTTACAATTTTTAATCGGCGCTCTCTGCTTCGCGCTCGGGTTTTATATCTTTGGTGGCTTCGTCTTGCACCGAGATCGCAAACGAAATAAAGTACAAGCTCGCTTTAGAAGATAGGAATGCCCCACTATTTATAAATAAAAAAATGAGACCGTTACACGTGGTCTCATTTTTTTATTGGCAATAACGTTCTTGCCGTTTCAGGGTAATCAGTAATAATCGCCGATATATTCATATCAAAATATTTACGCATAAGCGTTTCTTCATTAATTGTATAAGGGCGAACTTCTACACCACTTTCCATCGTTAGTTCGGCAATAGCATCTTGAAGATAACGATAATTCGGATGTACTGCTGTAGCCCCCATTTTTTTCGCGTATGCCCACGGACTATGCAAACCTTCGCGATATAAAATTGCTGTTTGAATATCAGGAGCCATCATATGGCACCGTTTCATACTGTAGTGATTAAACGAAGAAAATATAACACGATCCTCTAGACTAAATTTCCGTACAAGCGTTATAACTTCTTCCTCTAAACCTCTGTATGGAATTTTATTATTTTTAAGTTCAATATTAAGTAGCAAACTCGTTTGTTCAAGCCATTCTAATACCTCTTCTAAAAGTGGTATTTTACAAAAACCTACTTTATCACCAAATTTATAACTTGCATCTAACTTGCATAAGTCCTCATATACATAATTCCGAACCGCACCTTTTCCATTTGTTGTCCGGTCCACCGTTTCATCGTGAATGACGACAACTTTTCCATCTTTCGTTAATTGAACATCAAGTTCAATTCCATCCGCTCTAAAAGACTCAGCTGCTTCAAATGAAATCATTGTATTTTCTGGGTACGTTCCAGCCGCACCACGATGTGCAAATATAAGAGTCATCCTCACTCCCCCAATCTTATGCTATACTATACGAAAAAGGAGGTACTTCTATGAGACCATTACAAATCTCTCCAGATACTGCAGTCCGCTTATCAAAAGCACTAGGTGTTCCACTTGAACAACTCATGCATATGCCGCAGCACATTTTAATTCAAAAACTAGTTGAATTAGAAAAACAAAATAAAGACGAAGAATAATACAGTCCTGTTTTGCAGGACTTTTTATTATTTTCTATTATATCACGGATGCCTTTCCTACTAAAATCCTTTAACAGATGTACTACGATGTGATTTAGCCGTTCCTTCATCATTTAATAATGAATCACATCTTTTCTTTTTTGTTACACGTCATAAAGAAAGCAGACCATTTATTTATAAGTCCCCATTGCGTCCTAAAAACACGATCATAAAAAAACTAGAAGCCCTTTATATTGTTTTTTATTGAACGTGCGGAGCATCCCCTGATTCGTATAGTTCTTTCGCTTTTTCCTCCCCGAATGTAGTTAAAATATAATGTTGCTCTTCTAACGCATCCATTGCTCTAGTTGCTTTACAAACGCTATCTTCTTGAGCATCTGAGAAATAATTGTGATCTTCTACAATTTTACTAAAATCTTTTTTCGCCCATCTATCAGCAATTGCTAAAAGTTCATTTTTCTTCGCAAAGCTACTCTTATTTATAATTTCTTTTAATTTTTTAGTATTACTTTGAATCATTGGGATAGAGCCCGATTTTCGTTCTGCCACCACTTTTTGATGAGTCATGCGATGCATCGCTGTAATGACTTCGCTTTCAGTAGAATTTTCAGTAACATACACATCAACAAAGACCCCATCTACCTCTCTACCTACTATTGTTTGGTCTTCTTTTTTATCTATTTGAGCACTCACTTCTTTATCTACGGGATTATCTGCAAGTTCTAACATTCCAAATGTAACTGCAATAGCAAGAACTCCCATAGCTGCTACTATTCCTAGCCAAGTTGAAATTTTATTTTCCATTCCCCTTCTCCCTATCTATATCTATTTTATTGCCTTATAAAAAACTCACTTACATGTAATATTACTAAAAATAGGTTTTATTTTCCATACTATCAAATAATCTCTTTTTCCCAACAAAATAAAAAGACCAACGAATTATAACATTCATTGGTCTTTAAATAAAAAGTTCATTGGTTTTAAATTTGATATCGAGTATCAATTTCAAGAATTATTAAGCTTTACTAAAACTTAAATCCCTTACTACTTTTACTCTCAACTAGCTTTATGTTCAAGTCTCAGCTTATCCGCAACCATTGCGATAAACTCAGAATTCGTAGGTTTTGCTTTTGACATGGATACTGTATAACCGAATAAGGACGAAATAGAATCAATATTCCCACGGCTCCAAGCTACTTCAATTGCGTGACGAATTGCGCGCTCCACACGGCTTGCTGTTGTATTATATTTCTTTGCGATATCTGGATACAATACTTTCGTAATCGATCCTAATAATTCGATATCATTGTATACCATGGAGATTGCTTCTCGTAAATACATATATCCTTTAATATGAGCGGGTACACCAATTTCATGAATGATACTCGTAATACTCGCATCTAAGTTTTTCGGTTTTCCATCTACTGTTGTGGCTGATCGGAATGATGGTAGTGGACGCTTAATCATAGTGTTTGCTTTACCACTCACTTGACGAATATGACTCGTTAAATTCTCCATATCAAATGGTTTTAATATGAAATATGAGGCACCTAAGTCAACTGCTTTTTTCGTCACATCTTCTTGGCCAAATGCTGTCAACATAATTACGCTAGGCTGTTTTAACCTTTCAATATGTCGCATTTTCTCCAATACAGCTAAACCATCTAAGTGTGGCATAATAATGTCTAAAACGAGTACATCAGGTTGCTTATCTGTTAATAAGTTTAAACACTCTTGACCATTATAAGCAGTACCGATTACTTCCATATCATCTTGAGCGGCTACATAGCTCTCTAACATTGATACTAGTTCTTTATTATCATCCACAAGACATACTTTAATTTTCTCCACAGCTTTTCCTCCCTTACCGAATCGATTCTCCGACATGTGTATCCTTCTAGGCTACATGAATTGTTCGACAATTGTGTGAAAATTCCCTTTTAAAGTTTCTTACTTTCCGATAAAATCACAAAAAAATATGTTTATCGTTCATTTATTCCCTTTCGCAACACATTCCATCATAGAAATACAACGAAACGTTCAACCCTTTCCTTTTATTTTACAACAAAAAACACCTCTTGCGGAGCTTTTACAAAATTTCAACGAATTTTTCAACAGAAAAAGCGAGCTAATAATATATATTAGCTCGCTTTTTTCTCTTGATCATAAATATTAATTCCAGCTTGATGTAACATCCATTCAATATGAACACCATATCCTGATGTTGGATCATTTACAAATACATGCGTAACAGCACCAATTACTTTTCCATTTTGTACAATTGGACTTCCGCTCATTCCTTGTACGATACCGCCCGTTTTCGCTAATAGACGTTTATCTGTTACTTTTATTACCATACCCTTTGTGGCTGGGAATTTTTGCTGCACTGTACTAACAACTTCAATATCAAACGCTTCTACTTTATCTTGATCAATAACTGTTAATATTTTTGCCGGTCCTTCTTTTACTTGATGAGATAATGCGATAGGCATTGCTTTATCCATTATACCGTTTTTCATATTCGTATTTAATTTTCCAAAAATACCATATGGACTATTAATTGTAATATTGCCAATCACTTCACGGTCTGGTGAGAATCTTGCTAATTTCTCCCCTGGATTCCCATGACTACCTCTTTCAATTGATGTAACTGTCGAGCGCATAATTTGTCCATCTTCGACTTGAATCGGCTTTTTCGTATCATTATCAGAAATAACATGACCAAGTGCCCCATATTTCATAGAATCTGGATGAACAAATGTCATCGTTCCAATTCCAGCTGCCGAATCACGGATATACAAGCCAATTCGATAAGACGATTCACCGTTGTCTTTTTGTGGAGTTAGCTTCGTACGAATATATTTTCCATCTCTTAACAATACAAGATTAAGCGGTTCACCTGTTTCTCCACTATTATGAATAAACGGTGCTACATCACTCATTCTTTCAATTGTTTTACCATTAATTTCAGTAATCATATCTCCAATTTGTACACCTGCTGTTTCACCAGGAGATATTTTACCTTTTTCAGTTTGAATTAAATGATGGCCTACAACAAGTACACCTTTTGTATTTAATTTCACACCAATTGATTGTCCACCTGGAATCACTTTAAAATCTTTTAACACTTTCACATTTACTTTTTTCACTGGAAAACCAGCAAGCTGAAATACCATATCAGCTTCACCATTTTGATGAGAATTTACCATAAGTCCTTGTTTTTGTTCATTCGAACTCACTGTAAATACATGACGATTTGTGGATGAAGCTTTGAAAACTGGTAATGATGATATTTCTGATTGTTGCCCTTCAAAAACAACAAGTTGTTTCGGTGATGAAATAAACGTTCGAAGCGGTTTAAAACATCCAATAAAAACTAAAGAAACAAGGAGACAAAGACCTATTATTTTTCGAAGTTTTTCTAATTTCAACTTGTTCACTCTCCTCGCTCCTACCCCACATTCAGCCTCTTGGCTTCACTTTTTAATCTCTCCTTGCAGTGCTTTATTTATAACCGGAAAAATTAAGAAATCGTCATTTGAGAAAAAAAGCTATCCATTACTGGATAGCCTCTGCTGTCTGTTTAAAATGATGCGCTTGCGTAAGTAATTCTTTCGCATGCTCTGTCGTTAAATCTGTGATTTCCACACCAGAAATCATTCGAGCTATTTCTGTTACTTTATCCTCCATAGTTAAAACAGTAACTGATGTAATTGTCCGATCATTCGCTACTTGTTTTCGAATAAATAAATGTGAATCCGCCATTGAAGCTACTTGAGGTAAGTGCGTAATACAAAGTACTTGCGAGTTTACTGATACTCGATAAATTTTTTCCGCAATAGCCTGTGCGACCCGGCCACTTACACCCGTATCCACTTCATCAAAAATAACAGATGCAACCCCTTGATGCTTAGAAAAAATGCTTTTTAAAGCTAAAATGATACGAGATAACTCTCCGCCAGAAGCAACCTTTGAAAGTGGTTTTAGCGGCTCTCCTGGGTTCGTTGAAATATAAAATTCCACATGATCGTAACCATCCGCCGTAAGTCTTACCGGCGCACCTTCCACAAGGGGCTCTTCTGCATTTCCTTCTCTCTTCATAATTCTCACTTCAAATTTCGTTTTTTCCATATATAATTCTTTTAATTCCTGATGAATTGCATTTGTAAGGTGTTCTGCAAGCTCATGACGCATATTACTTAACAACGTTGCTTCTTTCATAATAACACTTTCTAATTCCTTCAACTGTTTCTTCGTCGTTTCAATATGAACGTCTTTATTTTCAATCGTAAAAATTTCCTGTTCAATTTTATCAGCATACGCTAAAATCTCTTCTACATTATTTCCATATTTTCTCTTTAGCATACGAATTTCATTCAAACGTGTTTCGATTTCATCTAAACGATTTGGATCATATTCCATCATATCGAGCTTTTCCCTCAGTTGATAGGCAACCTCTTCTAATAAGTAATAGCTATTTGCAATTGAATCATGATTCTCTTGATACACTTCATCTAAATGTGTAATACTTTCCATTTGCCCCATTGCACTTCTTACATTATCTAATCCTTGTCCGTCGGCACTTAAAGAACGATATGCATCACCTAACGCTTTATAAATCTTTTCAAAATTAGAAATTTGCAATCGTTCCTCAGTTAATTCATTTTCTTCATCCATCTTTAAATCCGCCTTGCGAATTTCCTCGTGCTGAAATTGAATTAAATCTAAGCGATGTGCCATTTGTTGCTCATTTTCACTTAACGATTTCAATTGTTTTTTTAATTTTTCATAGTCAGCGTATACGTTTTGATATATGTCTAATTGTTTAACGATTCGATCCCCATCAAAGTGATCAAGCATAAACAGATGTCGTTCTTCATTCATTAAATCTTGCGTTTCGTGCTGTCCATGAATATCAACAAGTGTTTTCCCAATTTCTTTTAATATGCTAAGTGTAACAAGCTTCCCATTTACACGACATACACTCTTCCCGTTCGCAGCAATATCACGCTTTAAAATAATCATACCATCTTCTATTTCTATATCTAACTCTTCTGCCTTTTCAATACATGGATGCTTCTCATCTTCAACATAAAATAGCCCTTCAATCTCAGCCTTTTCTGTTCCATATCGAACAAATTCTGCTGACCCACGGCCACCTACAAGTAAACTAATTGCATCAATAATAATCGATTTTCCGGCCCCTGTTTCACCGCTTAAAACCGTTAAACCTTTTTGAAAAGAAATATTTAATGCTTCAATAATAGCAAAGTTTCTAATCGATAATTCCGATAACAATGCCCCATTCACCTCGTTATAAAATAATCCCTTACTAAAGGATTTTCTCAGTTCTTCATTCAAATAATCATGCTATATATTTGTATGTATATACTCTTCTAACCCGCTTCATTGTACCAAACATTTGTTTTACGGGTCAATCCATCTATTTTTTAACTTTATGCAAACAAAATATTATATTACAATTGAAAATTCATATTTTTAACCAATAAAAATATCTTGTTCACTTTCCACTTTACGATGGAAAGCAAACAAGATTTTTTGTTACAGCATATTTAAGAAACGATCAGAGACAACACCTGTATCGTCAGGTGTACGGCAAATAATTAAGCAAGTATCATCACCACAGATGGTTCCGATGATCTCATCCCACTCTAAATGATCAATAAGTGCTCCAAGTGAATGAGCGTTACCAGGCAATGTTTTTAGCACAAGCATATGTCCTGCCGTGTCTAATTTTACAAATGAATCCACTAGATTTCGTTTTAATTTTTGTAACGGGTTAAATCGTTGATCTGCTGGCAAGCTATATTTATAGCGCCCATCATGTAATGGCACCTTCACTAAGTGCAGTTCTTTAATATCGCGCGATACTGTTGCTTGCGTTACATTAAATCCCTCATTACGTAAAATATCAACTAATTCATCTTGTGTTTCAATTTCTTTGTTTGCAATAATTTCCCTGATTTTAATATGGCGCTGACCTTTGTTCATACATTTGCACCTCACACTATCTCTTACCATAGTTTAAACATTGGTATACTTCACTTATTTATGTTAACTTATAATTCGTTTCTTGTACACAATTGTTTTTACAATCATTATACAATTACAGCAAAAAGAGGAACAACATATGTTATTCCCCTTTCCCTTTTTGTTTTAGAACGTCATGCGCTTCTGTAACAACTTGCTCTATAGAAATCGGAGAATGATTTTCGCCATTCTCACGTTCACCATGCCATTTCAGATGAATTAAAAATTCAATATTACCATCCCCACCCGTAATTGGTGAGAATGTTAAACCTTCCACATCATAGCCTTCTTTTAAAGCAAACTCGACAATCATTTCTACAACAGCTTCATGTACTTTTCTATCGCGAACGATACCTTTTTTCCCAACTTGCTCTCTTCCAGCTTCAAACTGCGGTTTAATTAACGCTGCTACATCTCCGTTAGGCATAAGCATTGTTTTTAAAACTGGCAGTATAAGCTTTAATGATATAAATGAAACATCAATACTTGCAAATTGAGGTAAACCACGTTCTAAGTCTGCTGGTGTCACGTAACGGAAGTTTGTTCGTTCCATTACAACAACACGCTCATCTTGACGTAATTTCCACGCTAGTTGATTGTATCCTACATCTAATGCATAAGATAATTTCGCTCCATTTTGAAGCGCGCAATCTGTAAAGCCACCAGTTGATGAACCAATATCTATCATAACTTTATCTTGTAAATCAAGATGAAATGTCTCTAATGCCTTTTCAAGTTTATAACCACCACGACTTACATACGGCATAACTTGTCCCTTCACCGTAATCTCAGTATCTTGCGAGATTTTCTCTCCTGGCTTATCAAGTCTCATCTCATTTGCATATACGAGTCCGGCCATAATGGCGCGCTTTGCTTTCTCACGCGTTTCTATAAGTCCTCGCTCTACTAATAGTACATCTACTCTTTCTTTTTTTACGCTCATTTGTTACGCCCTTTTTTGTTTTGATGGAATCATTGTATGAATACGGTCTATAACAGCATCTGTCGTTAAACCAATTTCTTCTAATAATTTTGTTACACTTCCGTGCTCTATGAAGCGGTCTGGAATACCCATTCGTTCAACTAATGCACTATGGTAACCATTTTCAGATGCAAATTCAACTACTCCTGTTCCAAAACCACCGATTAAACAAGCTTCTTCAATCGTTAAAATCGGTATATTCTTTCCTAGAAGATCATGTAAATATGCTTCATCCATTGGTTTAATAAAGCGAGCATTCACTACTTTCACTGAAACCCCAGCTTTTTCAAGACGCTCAGCTGCTTCCATTGCCATTGGTATTGTCGTACCAAACGTTAAAATAGCTGCTTGTGTACCCTCTTTTAACGTCTCCCACGTACCAATTGGAATCGCCTTTAATTCTTTATCCATATGAACGCCAAGTCCATTACCGCGAGCATAACGCAATGCGATTGGTCCATCTTCATATTGCATCGCCGTATAAACTAAATGTTGCCCTTCATTTTCATCTTTCGGCATCATAAGCACCATATTCGGCAAGTGACGTAAGAATGAGATATCAAATACGCCTTGATGCGTTTCACCATCTGCTCCTACTAATCCCGAGCGATCTATTCCGATGAAAACATTTAAATTTTGGCGGCATATATCATGAACAACTTGGTCATATGCTCTTTGTAAAAATGTTGAATAAATTGCTAAGAATGGCTTCATTCCTTGCGTTGCCATACCTGCTGCCATTGTTGTAGCATGCTGTTCTGCAATACCTACATCAATCATACGATCTGGGAATTCTTTTTGGAATTTCTCAAGTTTTGATCCAACAGGCATTGCAGGTGTAATTGCTACGATACGCTCATCCGCTCTCGCTAGCTTAAGTACTGTTTCACTAACGACAGCACTCCATGCTGGTGCAACTTCTTTCGGCTTAACGAAGTCACCTGATTCAATTTTATAAGGTCCTGTTCCATGCCAAGTTCCAATAACGTCACTCTCAGCCGGTTTATAACCTTTTCCTTTTTTCGTAATAACGTGAACAAGCACTGGGCCTTTTGTTTTCTTTGCATATTGCAACGTTTCGAATAACTTTTCATAATCATGCCCATCGACTGGACCTAAATATGTAAAGCCTAACTCTTCGAAAAAGACACCAGATACTAGTAAATATTTAAGACTATCTTTTATTTTCTCTGCTGTCGCAGCCACTTTCCCGCCAACTGCTGGGATTTTCTTTAATATATACTCTAATTCATCTTTTACCCAGTGATATTTTCCTGCGGTACGTAAACGACCGAGCACATTATGAAGCGCACCAACGTTTGGTGCAATTGACATTTCATTATCATTCAAAATAACAATCATGTCTGTTTTTTCATGTCCAATATGGTTCAATGCCTCTAAAGCCATTCCGCCTGTTAAAGCACCATCTCCAATAATTGGTATAACATATTCTTTCGTTTTCTTTAAATCACGTGCCAGAGCCATTCCCATTGCAGCCGATAACGAAGTCGAGCTATGACCAGTTTCCCATACATCGTGCTCACTCTCGCAACGTTTCGGGAAACCACATAGACCTTGATATTGCCTTAATGTACCAAACTCTTTCGCACGTCCAGTTAAAATTTTATGTACATAGGATTGATGTCCTACATCCCATAAAAATTTATCTTGCGGGCTATCAAATAATTTGTGCAGAGCAATTGTGAGTTCTACTACACCTAAATTAGGTGCAATATGTCCACCTGTTTGAGAGAGCTCTTCAATTAAAAACTTACGAATATCCTCACTCAATCCCTCTAGTTCACTGATAGACATATCTTTCAAAAAACTAGGGTTTTGAATTTGCGTTAGATCCACATGGATCACTCACTTTCATTTCATAATCTGTCAACATGTCAAATATTATAAAAACATTTACACAAAACAAGAAATTCTCTTTTCTATTTTTCGTCTTGTCCCGCTATTAACCAGTCTATTGCGCCCTAATCCTATTATAAACCATATTTCTTTAGGCGATGAAAAAAATAGCCGCTAACACGAAGTGATAACGGCAATGTAATCTACATATATTTTTGCCAATAACAAGAAAAGAAAAACCTTTTCCTACATTTATATCATAAAATGATGAATGACTCAACAAATGAAAACGCTGTTATATTAGTTATTACGTTTTGCAATCAAATCACAAATAGATAGTAAATATTCATCTTGTAATTGCAAGGAACTAATCGCACCTTTTGCTTCTGCAATTGTTTCTTCTAAAATATCTTTTGCTCTATCTACAGTAAACAACGTTGTATATGTGCTCTTTTCATTAGAAAGATCGCTACCAATCGGTTTTCCAATCTCTTCTTCAGTTCCTTCGACATCTAAAATATCATCTCGAATTTGGAAAGCTAGACCGATATATTTGGCAAACGTAAGCAACTTTTCTTCTTGCTCTTCTGTCGCATCAGAAAGTATCGCACCCGCAAGTACAGCAAATTCAAGCAGTTTTCCGGTCTTATGTTTATGGATGTACTCCAATTCATCAATCGTAAGGCGTTTCCCTTCAGCTTCCATATCTGCCACTTGTCCGCCAACCATTCCTTCTGGTCCTGCTGCTTTTGCAAGTTCAAGTACAAGTCTTACTTTTTTTTCGGCAGAAATTTCTTTTTGCTCATATGCCATAATAACTTGAAAAGCATACGTCAATAAGCCATCTCCTGCTAAAACTGCCATCGCTTCACCAAATACTTTGTGATTTGTGGGCTTTCCTCTTCTTAAATCATCATCATCCATACAAGGTAAATCATCATGAACTAATGAATATGTATGAATCATTTCAAGAGCACAAGCTGCACCTACTCCAAGATTTCTTTCTTTCCCAAACGCTTGTAATGTTGCAAACAAAAGTAACGGGCGGAGACGTTTTCCACCCGCTTCCAAAGAATATGCCATCGCTTCACGAAGTACATTTGGACATTGTAATTCATTTGCATAGCTTACAAGTTTTTCTTCTACGAAAGTTTTACTTTCTTTCAAAAAAGTATCAAAAGCAATCGTCACTATGCTTCATCTCCTAAAGCAGTAAACGGTTCAAGCTCTCCATCTTCCCCAAGAATAACTGCCATTTGTTCTTGTACATTCTTCAGCTTCTCATCACAAAGCTTAGATAATTCCATACCTTCTTTAAAATAAGAAATCGCTTCTTCTAAAGGTACGTCACCTTGTTCTAGCTTAGAAACAAGATGCTCAAGTTGCGAAATTGCCTCTTCAAAGCTTAATTTATTTTCCATTATTCAATTCACGCTCCTCTATGCCTGATACGCTACAATCTAGTATTCCATCTTGTAATTGAACTGAAACAGCATCTCCAAGGCTTACATCTTTCACACTTTTTAACACTTGCTTCTCTTCATCATATACAAGCCCGTACCCTCTCATCATTACTTTAAGCGGACTTAACGCTTCAAGTTTTTGAGCAGCTCTTACAAAGGCAAATTCTTTCGTTTGAAGTAACGTTTGCATTTCACGTTGTAATTGCTTTTGCAACGTTTCAACAGCTACCTTCGTTTGCATAATTTTTTGAGATGGGTGGTGCTTCTCTAAATAAAATGAAAGTTGCTTTAACTGATTCACCTTTTTATCAATATAGCGCTCTTTCGCTAAAACAAGCTGTTCTAGCGCTCTATCTAATTGCTCTTCCTTTTGCTCATATACTTGTCTTGGATAACGGAACGCATACGATTTTTGCAACACTTGTAGTTTTTCTTCTTTTTTATGTACTAACTCTCTCATTGCTCTTTGCAATCTCAGAGTTCTTTGTAATACCTTTTCTTGTAACTCTATAATGTTAGGTGCTGCCAGCTCAGCTGCTGCAGTCGGTGTTGGCGCGCGTAAATCTGCAACAAAATCTGCGATTGTAAAATCCGTTTCATGGCCTACTGCCGAAATAATAGGAATTTCACTCTTAAAGATTGCTCTTGCAACCATTTCCTCATTGAAAGCCCATAATTCCTCAATAGAACCTCCACCACGACCAACGATTAGTACATCTATCTCTCCCATTTCATTCGCTGTACGAATCGCTTGTACAATCGAGGGAGCCGCTGACTCCCCTTGTACAAGTACCGGAAATACAATAACATTCCCAATTGGATAACGACGTTTAATCGTTGTTATAATATCACGAATCGCTGCTCCTGTTGGCGACGTAATCACACCTATTGTTTTAGCGTAAGGAGGAATCGCTTTTTTATAAACTTGAGAAAAAAGTCCTTCTTCTTCTAAACGAACTTTTAACTGTTCGTACGCTAAATGTAAATTCCCGACTCCGTCAGGCTGCATGTCTTGAATATAAATTTGATAAGAACCACTCGCCTCGTAAACAGAGATTTTCCCTTTCACGAGTACCTTCATCCCATTTTCAGGTTTGAATTTAATATTACGATTATGGCCCGCAAACATAACCGCTGCGATTCTTGCATTTTCATCTTTCAATGTAAAATACATGTGGCCACGGCTATGATTTTTAAAGTTGGAAATTTCACCTTTTAACCAAACAGACTGCAAATGCGGATCATATTCTATTTTTGTTTTTATATAGCGTGTTAACGCTGTAACGGTTAAATATTGCTTCTCCATTTCTCTCTCCTCATAGCCGACTCAAATTATTTACAAACGACACCTGCACGTTTGGCAGATTCAACAGTATTATGAAGAAGCATTGTGATTGTCATTGGACCAACACCCTTTGGCACAGGTGTAATGTAACCCGCAACATCTAACACGTTGTCAAAGTCAACATCACCACAAAGTTTTCCTGTTTCTAAACGGTTAACACCAACGTCAATTACAACCGCTCCTTCTTTAATATAATCCGCTGTTATCATTTTAGGTCGTCCAACAGCTACGATTAAAATATCAGCTAACTTCGATAACTCTTTCATATTTTGCGTCTTAGAATGACAATATGTTACAGTGGCATTTTCATTTAAAAACAATTGTCCCACTGGTTTACCGACAATATTACTTCTTCCAATTACTACTACATGTTTTCCAGAAATATCAAGATTTGTTTCTTTTACTAATTCTACAATACCATGCGGTGTACATGGAAGGAATGTATCTTGTCCCGTCATCATACGTCCCACGCTGATTGGGTGAAATCCGTCTACATCCTTTTCTGGTGAAATTCTTTCAATGATAGCTTTTTCTTCAATATGTTTTGGTAAAGGTAATTGCACTAATATGCCATTAATACGGTCATCTCCATTTAAGCGATCGATTTCAGCAAGCAAACGTTCCTCAGTAATTGTTTCAGGAAGTTCAATTAGCTCTGAGTAAATCCCTACTTGTTCACAGCCTTTTTCTTTTCCTTTCACATAAGAACGAGATGCTGGATCTTCTCCAACTAAAATAACTGCTAATCCTGGTACAATACCTTGCTCTTTCAACTTCACAACTTCTTCTGTTAATTGTGCTCGTTTTTTCTCCGCAACTTCATTTCCTTTGATGATTACTGCTACCATTTTAAGATTCCCCCTTAAAGAATTTACAGTGTATCTTTTATATTAGATAAAACGCCGTTAATAAAACGACGAGATTCCTCATCCCCAAATGTTTTTGCAATTTCAATTGCTTCGTTAATTGTTACGTTGTGTGGAATTTCTTCCATGTACTTCATTTCATACACAGCTACACGTAAAATACTGCGATCAACAATACTAATACGCTCAAGCTTCCACTTTTTTAAGTTTTGACGAATCGCTTCATCGATTGCTTCTTTATTTTCTACAAAACCTACTACAAGTGACTCTAGAAACTCATTTGTTTCTTCGCCTTCATCCAGCGTGTTTTCCACTGCTACTTTCGGTTCTAATTCACCTGTAATATCCATTTGGTATAATGCTTGCATTGCTCTTTCTCTAGCCGTCCTACGTTTCATTGTAACTCTCCTTTATGCTTCAAGTCTTTCCTTATACTTTGTTATATTATTATAATTTATAAGCCGTCAATTCACTTACTCTTACAGTTTTCATTGATTTTCCAACCTTATAATACAATGATAATAACACAATTTATCGTTTCACACACGGGTTACAAGGCTGAAAAATAATAAAAAGATTAACTTCAAGTTCCATATCTTATCACAATGTACGTTTTTTGGAAAAACGACACATTTTCTTGTTTATTTCTTATTTTTTGAAATAGTATAATAATTAGAGGGTTGTAATTTGTGAAGAAATGAAACGATAAAAAAGATGCCTATGTTACTAGGCACCTTTTCATTCTTACACTGGTTCGATTTCTGTTTTTTGTGTTTCGAATGTTACGCCAACGATGTGAACATTCACTTCTTTTGGCTCAAGTCCTGTCATTGTAAAGAGTGCTTGGCGAATATTGTCTTGAATCTTTTGTGCAACAACTGGAATTGCTACACCAAAATACATTACAACATAGAGGTCAACGATAATATCTTCGTTTGCTAATTCAACCTTTACACCTTTACCATGATTTTTCTTACCTAACTTCTCAACAACATCTGTAGCAAAATTACCGCGCATTGCCGCTACACCTTCTACTTCAGCAGCTGCAATACCTGCAATTACTTCAATTACTTCTGGTGCAATTTCTACTTTACCAAGAGTTGTATCTTGACCCATATCTAACATATGTTCAGCCATGAAAAAAACCTCCTTTAATGTATCACTGCGTCACAAGTTCATGCTCTTCCAAAAATTTCGTATTAAACTCACCTTTTACAAAATCAGGATGATCTAGCAATTGCAAATGGAACGGGATTGTTGTATGTACGCCTTCAATGACAAATTCACTAAGTGCGCGCTTCATTTTTGCAATTGCCTCTTCACGTGTTTTTCCGTGAACAATTAATTTAGCAACCATCGAATCATAGAAAGGTGGGATTGAATATCCCGGATATACAGCTGAATCGACGCGAATACCAAATCCTCCTGGTGGTAAGTACATTTCTACTTTACCTGGAGATGGCATAAATTTTTTGGCAGGGTTTTCCGCATTAATTCGACATTCAATTGCCCAACCATTAAATTGTACTTCTTCTTGCTGTAACGATAACTTTTCTCCTGAAGCAACAAGAATTTGCTCTTTAATTAAGTCCATTCCCGTTACCATTTCAGTAACCGGATGCTCAACCTGAATTCTCGTATTCATCTCCATGAAATAAAAGGTTTTCGTTTTATATTCATAAATAAACTCAACCGTACCAGCACCTGTATAATCAACCGCTACCGCCGCTTTAACTGCCGCTTCACCCATCTGCTTGCGAATATCTTCATCAAGTGCAGGTGATGGACTTTCTTCTAATAGTTTTTGCAAACGGCGCTGAATTGTACAATCACGCTCTCCTAAATGAATGGCATTTCCGTGTGTATCTGCCATTATTTGAATCTCAACATGGCGGAAATCTTCAACGTACTTTTCTAAGTATACACCAGGGTTCCCAAAAGCGGTACTAGCTTCTTGCTGTGTAATTTGAATTCCTTTTATAAGCTCTTCTTCATGGCGTGCAACACGAATACCTTTTCCACCGCCACCTGCAGTCGCTTTAATAGTAACTGGATATCCAATTTGATTAGCAAGCTCGATCGCTTCTTCGGTATTTTTAATAATCCCTTGTGAACCTGGTACAATCGGAACCCCTGCTTCTTTCATTGTATCACGAGCAACGTCTTTTGTGCCCATCTTTGAAATAGCTTCTGGACTTGGACCGATAAAAATCAAGTTACATTCACGGCATAACTCTGCGAAATCTGCATTCTCTGCTAAAAATCCGTATCCCGGATGAATAGCATCGCAGCCTGTTAACTTCGCAACGCTAATAATGTTTGTCAAATTTAAATAGCTTTCTTTCGAAATCGTTGGTCCTACACAATACGCCTCGTCTGCAATCTGTACGTGAAGTGACTCTTTATCTGCTTCTGAATAAATTGCAACTGTTTCAATATCCATTTCTTTACAAGCACGAATAATTCGTACAGCAATTTCCCCACGATTGGCTATTAATACTTTTTTTATCATCACAAAGACTCCCTTATTACGCTTTTACAAGAAATAGCGGTTGTCCATACTCAACAAGCTGTCCGTTATTAACAAGAATTTCAACAATTTCGCCCTCTACATCAGCATCAATTTCGTTAAATAACTTCATAGCCTCGACAATACATACGATAGAATCTTTCGATACTCTATCCCCAACACTTACATATGGAGGTGTATCAGGCGAAGAAGAAGAATAGAATGTACCTACCATCGGTGATGTGATTTTATGTAGGTTTTCATTTTGAACAACCTTCTTCTCTTCTTGTTTTGGCGCTTCTGCTTGTGCTGCTGCTACTTTCGTTTCAACTTCAACAGGCGCTACTGGTTGCATAGCTTGTTTTGCTGCAGGTGCTTGCACAGCAACAACTTCATTACCACGCTTTTTCATTTTGATTGTTGTACCGTCTTTTTTGTATTCAAATTCATCAATATTAGAGCTATCAATTAATTTAATTAATTCGCGAACTTCTTGAATTTTAAACATGTAAAATCCACTCCCATACTCTTGTTTGTCCCGTTTTTACAGATTCTCGTCACGAAAACTAGATTGACTGTAAAAATACGATGTATTCTATTAGAAAATATATTTCATTAACTAATAGAAATATTTACTATTTCCATCTTACGATAAATTTTTTAAACATTCCAATTTATATTTCTTTATAATAAATCGAAACTCCTGTAAAAATATTATTCCAACAAAAATTTAATACCTAGTAATAATACCAAGTTTCACACGAAATTGGCAAGACCACTTCTTAAAAAACATTCACTACTTTTTCAAAACGTTACACAGCAAACATGCCATCCCCTCTACACTCTTCACACATCTATAGTCAACAACATATTTTTACCAAATATTATTTTTTTTGTTTACACGCCATTCATCATTCCTTCATATAAGAATAGTATGTTCAAAGTGTAGAAAATATATTGTGTCGAGGTGTGGAAATATGATATGGCTCATTCTCTTTTTACCTGCCGTAATCGTTTGGGCATGCGTTCTTTGCATCCACGTCAAATCCGGAAAAAGTAATCATCAGTACCATGAACCATTAATCTTTTACTCACAACGTGTTTCTCCATTCCGAGTTGAACATAGTAAAAATAATTACAAAGACGAAATAGAAAAAAGCTATCGAAAATGATAGCTTTTTTCTATACACACGTTTACTTACATACCCTATTTTACTATTTGCATACCCTTTGCTTAGTAAAAGATAATAATCCGTAGGGAAATCCCTACGGATTAAGGTTTCACTTATTTCGCTGGTGGATCAAATTTCACACCTACATCTTTTGATCCGCCTTCACTTCTTACAAGTTGAATAATTTTATTTGCTTCTTTCTGTGAATGTTTTGCCGCTTTAACCGTTACTCTAATATCAGTACCATCAGCTCTTACAAGAGCATCTGGATATCCTCCTTGAGATTTAATTACTGTCTCAAGTAATTCTTGCTTCGTTTCCATTGTCGTAATGGCATCAAAATTTTCTTTCGCTTTATTCTTTTCTGTTGCTGAAGCTTTTGTTGAACTCATCACTTCTTGTAATTTTGCTTTTTGTTCACTACGCTGATCTTCCATTTGCATACGTAAAGCTGTGAAATTCTCATCACTTGATTGAACTGATACATTGCCCTCTTTTTTACTTGTTTCTTTTTTTGCATTTTCTTTTTTGTCTGTTTCTTTATTTGTTGTTTCTTTGCTTGTATTTTCTTTTTTCGGAGTTTCTTTAGGCGCTTCGTTTGTTACTGCTTTATCAGTACCTTGTTTTTCTTGTCCAATCTTTTCACCTGTTGCTGGCGATGCTGTATTCATTTTGTCAGGAGTTGTCACGTAATACACAGATAGTACAACAACTAAACTTAACATCGTTAATAACCAAACTGTTTGTTTTTTTAACACTTTATTTCCTCCCTATCAATTTTTCGGTGAAACTGAAACGCGATGGGCCGGTACATCTAGCAGCCTTATCACAGCTTCTTTTACCATTGCTTTAACTTGTATATTATCCACTCCCTTTGCTACTACAAGAACACCACGTACTTTCGGCTTCTCTGTTCGTAAAACAACAGGAGTTTCTTTATCCCCTTCACGTATAATGACAGTCTTTTCATCAAGAGACTCGTCCTCTACTTCTCTCTTACCGCCTGTTTTATCTGTTTCACCTGTTGTTTGTGAGCGTTTCACTGTATTTTTTTCTAAAATTTTTTCTTCAGATGAATCTAAATTCACTTTAATCGTTACGTCTTTTACTCCTGCTATTTCTTCTAAAGCAGTTTTTAATTCTTGTTCATACACTTTTTCATATTTTTCTACATTTGACATACTATCATTACTTTTTTGTCCGAAAGTTGGTACGTCTTTTTCTTGGTTTTGAGTTTTTTGTTCTTTAAATACAGGTACTTCTTCTTTTTTACTTGAAAAGAGACTACTAGAAAACATAAGCAAAATTCCAAGTATGAGTAGGACAAGTAAAAACTTAGGTGTTACCTTTTTACCCTTCTCGTTGCTTTCTTTTTGATCCCCATTCAATAAGTTTCGAAAAAATGAGAACTTCGAATTTTTATCTTTATTGTCCATTTACTCTACCTGTCCTCCCTTCCATTTGAACTTGGATTTGTTTACCCTCTAGTTGCCACCTGCTTGAAAAGAAATCTTTCATTTCTCCATTCGTTTCTTCCACTTTTTTTGGAGGCTCTTTCGTGTTAATTTCAATTGGCTTTACTGTTTCGATTGCATCATTTTTACTACGTTCTTTTTCTTTCAACGTCACAACAACAGATTGAATATCTTTCGCTGACTTTACTTCTTCTATATTTTCTGCTGCGACTATTTGTATTTCAGAGACAGTCATACCATACTTTTTCTCAAACTCTTTTCCTACTTCTTTTTTCATTTTGGTAGCCATCTCTTCTAAACTATATGCACGTGTTAGAGCTTGTATTTCTTTTTTCTTCGAATCTATTGAATTTTTTACAGATCCTTCTGCTACGTACTTTTCTTCATTAAAATTTGCAATTACTTCATTTACATCTGTCTGCAATAGTTTAAAAAGGGGTGTTAAAATTAATACGACTAACAAAAGACTTACAACGAATTTAACGTATTTTTGCAAATTCGAATTCGGAAGAATAAGATGAAGCATTGTCGCTAAGAGCAAAAAAACGATAATATTTCTGATCCACTCTGTAACAAATTGCATACTCTTCACCTCCTACCGCATCATAAGTGTAATATTCCCCGCAGCAATAATAATTGTAATACTTAAAAAGAACATAAATGATACGATAGCTAAGCAAGCAAATACGTAAATGATGCTTCTTCCAATAATGTCTAAACATTGAATAATTGCTCCGCCGCCAACCGGTTGTAATACTGCTGCTGCGAATTTATAAATAAATGCAATACAGAAAATTTGAATCGCAGGAAAAGCAACAATTAAGCATAAAATGACGAGCCCAATAATTCCGACTGTGTTTTTCAATAATCCTGATGCGCTAATAACAGTATCTGCCGCTTCCGTAAACATTCTTCCAACTACTGGAATGAAGTTTCCTGTTACAAATTTAGCAGTTTTCACAGCTATGCCATCAGCAACGGCTGTCGCTGTTCCTTGTACAGATAATACCCCTAAAAAAATCGTTAAGAAGATACCGATAATCCCAACGCTAACGTTTTGCAGAAGCTTGGACAATTTTGTAACTTTATATTGATCACTCATTGTACTTACAATACTTAATATCGTTGCCAGTAATAAAAGCGGTAGAACGATATAATTCATAAGAAGCCCGCTTGTATTCATTAAGAAAATGATAATCGGATGAAAGAAAGATACAGATACAACCCCGCCACCAGTCGCTATAAGCGCCAATAAAATTGGCAATAGCGCTAATATGAAATCTACCATTGTTTGTATCGTTTCTCTTGCATATGTCATAACGACATAAAAACTATTTAAAGCAAAAATAATAAGTACCATATATACAACAGCATCAGCAATTTTACTTACACTACTTTTTGAAAAAGCGGATTGCAGTGATTGCAACAATGCACTAAAGATTGTGAGCATAATGAGTGTGCCAAGCAGTTTTCCATTAGCTGCAAGCTCATGAAATAAATATTTTAATAACCCTATCATCCACTCTTTTAGAGAGAATTCTTTTTCTCCCTTTACAAACTCCATAAAACTCCCTTTTTGACTCTCTGGCAAATAGCCACCATATTTTGTAACAAGCCCGTCCCAAAATTGCTTCACATCTTCAATTCCGAGCTTATCCAATTGTTGATCAACGACGTTTGTTTCTACAGGAGAAGCTTGTACAACAACCGGTAAAGAAAAGAAAAGGAAGCAAGCAAATAGCAGCTTAGCTCCAAACCTCCTCAACATTCACTCCCCCTTATCCCGTCGGTAAAAATCCGAGAATAGTTTCAATTACAACCGTCAAAATAGGAATTGCCATAACGAGAATTAAGATTTTCCCAGCAAGTTCAATTTTCGAAGCGATGGCACCTTGACCAGCATCTTTTGTAATTTGAGCTCCAAACTCGGCAATATAAGCAATTCCAATAATTTTTAGTAACGTTTCCACGTAGACGTTGCTAACTTTCGCTTCACTCGCTACTCTCTCAATCATTTGTAAAATAGAATGAATTTGATCGATTAAAATAAGAAACATCACGCTACCTACGAACACAATAAATAAAGATGTAATACTAGATTTATGCTGGTTCAAAACAGCAGCTAAAAACGTAGCAACGAGGCCTAATCCGACAATTTGTATAATTTCGATTCGAACCGCCTCCTTTACTGGAAGAGAAAGACACTTTTAATCTTGTCGAATAGCGTATTAATTAAAAATGCAACATGAAATAAAATGACGACAAAACCGACAAGGATAACCCAATTTGCAATATCCTCACGCTTCAATTCTTTTAGTACAGTATGAATGAAAGCTAAAACAATGCCGATTCCGGCGATTTGAAATATTAATCCAACATCAATGGACATCGCCTTTCTCCCCCCCTATAGCAGTAAAATTACAATAAGTAGCCCTGCTAGTACCCCTAAGCTCTTAATCATTTTTTCGTATTGCAGTTGTAAAGCTTTCGCTTCCTCTTCTTCTCTCTCCAAATGTGTAATACATAAGCGAATATGTTTTTGTTGTGATTCACGATCATGTTGCCCGAGCGTTTCACCAAATTGCTGCAGTATTTCATACTCGGTTTGTTGAAAAGCCGTCAACTTCCAATTCTCTTTCAAACTATCTATCCAAGCTTCCCTTACTGTTTGTTCTCCACTTTCTAGTTTTTTAGCGAAACTTTGAAATATCCAATTTAATGGCTTTGGCATTTGTTTAACTAATCGCTCGGCAGCCTCAGATAAAGGTGTGTGTCCATACATAATTTCTGCCTCTAATGATTGAAGTGCTGATTTTAATAACCTAAGTTGCCTCGGTCTCTCACTGTATCTTTTAGCGTACGAAAACCCGAAAAAGGTGCTGACCGCAACGATTAACACTGCACCAAATATTTTCACCATACGCCCTCAGCCTTTCTATTTGATAACACTGGTTTTCCATATTTATCTTTCACCTGCATAACCGTTCCTGGACCCCTCGCTTTTGACAACTCCACAAACCTATCAAATATACCAAGCTCTAGCACTGCCTTGAGCGATGGACGTCTCACAACATCCTCATAGGAAAATCCGTGTGCGCTTATAAAAAGCTGGACACCTGCATGCACTGCCTCCATAATTGCTTCACTATCTTCTTTACGGCCAATTTCATCTACGATCAAAATATCAGGACTCATAGAACGAATCATCATCATCATTCCTTCTGCCTTTGGACATGCGTCTAACACATCGACTCGGGTACCAAAATCATATTGCGGGATCCCTTTCACACAACCAGCAATTTCTGACCGTTCATCAACGATCCCCACTTTACAGGAAGGAATTTCCGAAGCACTTACCCCTTGACTCATGCAACGTGCTACATCTCTTAAGAGTGTCGTTTTTCCCGTTTGGGGAGGGCCAATTACCATCGTGTTTAACCACCTTTTTTCATACAAATATGGCAAAAGCGGTTCAGCAATCCCTATTTTTTGACGAGCAATACGAATATTAAAGGAAGAGACATCACGAATCATTTTCACTGCGCTTTTTTCTGTAATGACTTTTCCTGCTAACCCGATTCTATGCCCTCCGCGAAGCGTCACATACCCACGTTTTAATTCCTCTTCCATCGTATAAATTGAGAATTGACTTAACTTATTCAATAAGTAAATAGCATCCTCTGCAGTAGTGATATAGTCATAAAAAAACACCTTTCCGTGTGCAATACACTCTAGCGGCCTTCCAATTCGAACACGAATTTCCTCTAAAGCATCGTATTGCTTACATTCTTCAATTAAGTACTTCATCGTTTTTGGTAAAACTTCTAATACCTCTTTCATCGGCTTCTCCCCACTATACTCGACTTACTATTTCAGTAATGCGATAAAAATACAGCAAATTCCAAGCGCTAGAAAAAAGAGCTTCAAGAAAGAAATTTCAC
The DNA here is from genome assembly GCF_022663795.1 of Bacillus cereus group sp. BfR-BA-01349. Lineage (NCBI taxonomy): Bacteria > Bacillati > Bacillota > Bacilli > Caryophanales > Bacillaceae > Bacillus > Bacillus cereus group sp. BfR-BA-01349. Next base: position 18,065 of record NZ_JAKUGE010000011.1, on the reverse strand, counting down.
TTGCTACACTCGCTATCCCAATTGTCATTGTTAAAATTAATACGGTAGGTCCAACAAACGCCAACATACCATTTATAAACAACGCTTTCTTCGCATCATTCACATAAAGCATAAGCAAAGCAGCAAATATCTCCGCACTACCTGAAAATAATCGAAGTGCCCCCATAACAAGCACGGATGTTTCCATTGCCGCTAGCCACTGTTTCATTCTTCCACCTTCTCCCGTAACAGTTACTAACTTCGTATTCTAAAAAAGAATATATTTGTACAACCATATGCAGAGGTTGTCTATTTCAGAAGTAAAAACATAATTTTTCTCTAAAGTCTGAATTACAATCTGAATATTCATATTATTTAACGGTATATTATGGTATATTTAGTTTAAAAGAGGTTTAAACCATGCAGCACGTCACTTTATTACCACTAGATTTATGCTATACAAATGTGATTTTCGAGCTATCAAGTGATCCACATATAAAAAATGCATTGGGGATAACGGTAGAAAATATCGAAGACACGAAAACATTTCTTCTTTTCGCAACAGAAGAAGAGCGTCAAAAGAAATCCTTATCGAGAATGATTGTGAATGAAGAAAATGAAATAATTGGCCTCACCACACTTAAACATATTAATAATGAGAAAAAGCAATCTCACATTGGTAGTTGGCTCGGCTATCCGTACTGGGGAAAAGGCTATAACGAGGCTGCTAAAAAAGAAATCTTTAAAATCGCCTTTTTAGACTTACAACTTTCCTACGTATTTGCTGGTGCTAAAACGAATAATATCCGCTCTTTAAAAGCACAAGAAAAACTACCTTATATTTCATTGCATGTGGAAAACAAGTTTCCAGACGAACACGCTGCACTAGAGAAAGAAGTAAAGTCACCTTGCTCTCTGCATGTCGTGTCACGTGAAAATTTTTTAAACTGGTTGAAATTAAAGAATGAGGGGAAAAAATATGAAGGCATTGAAAGTTAGTTTAACCGTTGTAGTAGAATTAGCTCTTATTTATCTTTTTTCATTATTGGTCGGTTGGTCATTTATAGAGACCTTTTTCCTTGGTAGTTTAGCAATATTTGCAATTATGTGGTTAATTATTATGAGTAACCATAGAAATAACATTACAGATCACGCAATAAGTAAAACATTAACTGGCGTTGAGACTGGCGAAATAAAACCATTTCAAATTGTTTTGACTCCATCTATTATGGGTACTCTTTCACTTGTTTTAGTCAGTTTTATAATAACAGCTATTTACTATCTACCCTATTTCCTATAAAAAAGCACTCGTGAATTATCACGAGTGCTTTTTTACTATGCACGAGAAACGTATTTACCTTCACCAGTGTTGATGATAAGCATTTCGCCTTCGTTAATGAAGATTGGTACTTGTACAACAAGACCAGTTTCCAATGTAGCTGGTTTTGTTACGTTAGAAGCAGTATCACCTTTAATACCAGGCTCTGTTTCTGTAACTTGTAATTCAACTGTGTTTGGAAGTTCAACACCAAGTACTTCGCCTTGGTAAGTCATGATTGCTACTTCCATGTTTTCTTTTAGGAATTTAAGCTCGCGCTCGATTTGTTTTTCACCAAGTTCGATTTGCTCATAAGTTCCGTTATCCATAAATACGTGAGCCTCACCGCTTGCGTATAAGTATTGCATACGACGGTTTTCGATGTGTGCTTTTTCTACTTTCTCACCTGCACGGAATGTTTTCTCTTGAACAGAACCTGTGCGAAGATTACGTAGTTTAGAACGAACGAATGCAGCACCTTTACCTGGCTTTACGTGTTGGAAATCAAGTACTTGCCAAAGGGCATTGTCCACTGAAATTGTTAAACCTGTACGAAAATCGTTTACTGAAATCATGTAAAAAAATCCTCCTGTGTATTACAAAATAATAAGTTCTTTTGGTGATTTCGTAATTACTTCATTACCTTCACTTGTCACAATGATATCATCTTCAATACGTACGCCGCCAATACCTGGAATATAAATACCTGGTTCTACTGTTACAGCCATGCCTGGTTCAAGTACTGTATGAGAACGGAATGCTAAACCTGGTGCTTCATGGATTTCAAGACCTATTCCATGACCAGTAGAGTGTCCAAAGTATTCACCATATCCTTTTTCCGTTATGTAGTCACGCGTTAGCGCATCAGCCTCGCGACCTGTTAAACCAGCTTTAATACCGTTCACACCACGTAGTTGTGCTTCTAAAACGATATTATAAATTTCTTTTAATTTATCAGATGGTTCACCGACTGCAATCGTACGAGTAATATCAGAGCAATATCCTTTGTAATAAGCGCCGAAGTCTAATGTAACGAAATCTCCTGTTTCTATCACTTTTTCAGATGCCACGCCGTGCGGTAATGCCGAACGAAGACCTGAAGCAACGATAATATCAAACGAAGAAGATGTTGCTCCTTGTTTTCTCATGAAAAATTCAAGTTCATTTGACACTTCAATTTCAGATACTCCCGGGCGAATGAATGATAGAATATGCTCAAAGGCAGCATCTGCAATCTGTGCAGCTTCCTTTAATATCTTAATCTCTGAATCAGTCTTTATCAAGCGTAACTTTTCTACAAGTCCAGAAGTCGGGATAAATTCAGCATCAATCGCTTCCTTATGCACTGAATAAGAACTATATGTAAGAGTATCTTGCTCAAAACCAAGCTTTTGAATTCCAAGCTCTTTCACTTGCTTTGCCACTTCATCAATGATCAATCCTGCGTGCTGTACAACCTCATATCCAACCGCTTGTTTACTTGCCTGCTCGACGTAACGGAAATCTGTAATAAATTGAGCACGATCTTTTGAAATAAGAACAACGCCTGCTGTTCCTGTGAAGTTAGCCATATATCTACGACTATGTTCATTTGTTAACAAAATACCGTCAATACCAGCCTCATCAAATGCACTTCGTAATCTTTCAATTTTCTCCATTACTTTATGCCTCCCTCAATTTCTCCATTAATGCAAATAACGCTAACTTATAGCCATAAAAACCAAATCCTACAATTTGACCTGCACAAACAGCTGCCGTCACAGATTCATGACGGAACGATTCACGCTGATGAATGTTAGAAATATGTACTTCAATAACAGGAATCGAAATGCTCGCAATGGCATCACGAATCGCATAGCTATAATGCGTAAATGCTCCCGGATTTAAAATGATCCCTTCATATATATCTTCCGCTTCATGAATAATGTCGATAATGGCACCTTCATGATTCGATTGGAAACATTCTAACTCCACTCCCATTGTTTCTGCTTCTTGCTTCATATCTGCTTCAAGTGTCGTTAGCGTGCCCTTTCCATATACATTTACCTCACGAACACCGAGGCGATTTAGGTTAGGACCGTTTACGAGGAGTAACTTTTTCATATTCTTAAAACTCCTTAATATTAAATATCTATACAATATTTTAACATAGGAGTTACTTATTTGAATAGTTCGTCTTCTCTTACCCTTCTTGTTCTGCTTTATTGCTATTTACTGCGTAAGAAACAGAATATGCTATAAACACACCATACAATATAAAAATACATATTGTCGTCACAATTGTCTCTTTTGGTAAATGGAGCGCACTTTTAATAACAGGAGCCATTAAACCCATCCCCAAAAACAGTAGTGCCCACCAAAATAGCCCATAAATAATTCCCGCTATAATCCCTTCAAACTTTGCAAAAAATGCTTTATACAAAAAGGCAATTAAAATTGAAAGAAGTCCCATACACACTATTCCGAACACATTGCCCCATACACCCTCTTTCCAACTTCCAAACGCAAATGGTAAAAGGAAATAATTCGGGCCCGCCTCCGTGAATGAAAATATATGAAGGAAATACCATATCCCGCCCCAAAAGATTCCACCAAACAAACCAATCTGCACAAAATTCCTTGTTCCTAATTGTTCTTGACTCACATCGACACCTCCGCTCAATAGTATGCCCGAAACTATTTTGAAGCATGTTTAAATCCTGCGAAATTTGTCTATAAAAAGAATAAGAAATGTCCGACTCTCATAACATTTTCCCTTGTCATCTACTTGTATTTGCCGATAAAATAAAGGAAACTCGGTGATTGTCTTATTTCAAAACGACAGAACCCAGTATGACAATTGCCTCTTTTTCTACATAAGAGAGAAACAAATACAGGTTGGTGTTAACATGACAGAAGAGTCAAAACAAATATATGGCGGGCAAGCGGTCATAGAAGGAGTTATGTTTGGCGGTAGAGAATATACTGTTACAGCGGTTCGTCGTAAAGATAAATCGATTGAATTTTATCGATTACCACGCGTTCGTAATAAAGTACTATCTACCCTAAAAAAAATTCCATTTTTACGAGGGATTGCCGCTATTGTGGATGCAAGTGCGAATGGAGCAAAACATTTAAACTTCGCTTCAGAACGATTTGACGTCCACCCAGAAGATGATGAACAAATTGCAAATAAAAAAGAAGAACAATCAAAATTAACGATGGTACTAGGAGTTGCAGCTGTTGGCGTTTTATCTTTTATATTCGGTAAAGTCATTTTCACAGCAGTTCCTGCACTATTAGCTGAATTAACGAGACCGATTTTCCCATCTCATACTGGGCAAATTATTGTCGAAAGTGTCATTAAGCTCATGCTATTATTGAGCTATATATACTTTATTTCTTTAACCCCACTTATTAAGCGGGTATTTCAGTATCACGGTGCAGAGCATAAGGTAATCAATGCTTACGAGAATAACCTTCCTCTGACTGTAGAAAACGTTCAAAAGCAAACTCGTCTCCATTATAGATGCGGCAGTAGCTTTATTATATTTACAGTCATTATTGGAATGTTCGTTTATTTCCTAGTCCCTACAGATCCTCTTTGGGCACGAGTTATAAACCGAATTTTATTAATTCCAGTTGTACTTGGTATTTCTTTTGAAGTATTGCAATTTACAAATCGATTACGAGATATTCCTGTATTACGCGTACTTGGATATCCTGGATTATGGCTACAACTATTAACAACGAAAGAACCAACAGATGATCAAGTGGAAGTAGCAATTGCATCGTTTGAAGAATTATTACGTTTAGAGAACAAACAATAATTATTTAAAAATGGTGTTCAACTCCTTTCCTCATCGTTAATATACTAATTTTAATATACGTTTTTAGGAGGTGTCCCTTATGAACGGTCGTTCGTTTACTTTCGCTATATTTGTGCTTATTATCGGATTGGCAATATTCGGCCTTGTTTCATCTGTTATTACAAATCCCATGGGTGTATTAAGTAATATCGGGTACATGTTACTTGTTGTCGGTATCTTTTACTTGCTATACAAGATGTTTACAAATTCCAATGGTTCTGCAAATTCACAAAGCTCATATAAGCGTGCGGCAAAACAATCGAACCGCAAACATGGGAAACAAAATGTAGCACCCCTAGGCAATTCTTTCTTTAAGTCAAATACTTCTAATGACAAAAGCAAAAAAGGGAATTCTCCCACTTTGAAACGAAAAAGAAAACAGTCTCATTTAACTGTCATTGAAGGCAAAAAAAGCAAAAAGAAAGACCGTGCTTCCTTTTAGGAAATACGGTCTTTTTTTATACTTTGAAGCACTTCTTTTAAACTTTTCTCTCTCATACTTTCAATTCGAAGATGATGATTTTCAAATGGTAAATTCCGTGTCACATCATTAGGTACAACAACGCACGTTAATCCCGCTGCAACCGCTGCTCTCAATCCATTTAATGAATCTTCAAATACAACAGCTTCAGACGGCTTAATTCCTAATTCTTCTATTGCAACTCGATAAAGAGCTGGATCTGGTTTTACCTTCTCAACATCTTCTCTCGTTTTAATCACTTCAAAATATTCTCGAATCTGTAGCTCTTCTAAAAAATGAATAACCCATTCTCTAGACGAACTAGAAGCCAGTGCGATTTTCAATCCCATTTCTTTCGCTTCTTCTAAATATTCTTTTACCCCGTCACGAGCTTCTGGTATTCTCATTTTCTCTTTATGTAAAGTTGCCACTTTTTCTTTTAATGCACTTTTGTTAAACTTCTCTTTTAATTGATCATTTAAATATGTATAAAGTACCTCATCTGTTGTTCCAATACATTTCGCAAATTCCTCTAAAGGTAGTTCCCCGCCGTATTCACGAACAGCATCTCTGAAAGAGTGAAACCATATCGTTTCTGTGTCCACAATTAATCCATCAAAATCAAAAATAATTGCTTTCATAATTCTCCCATCCTTTTCGAATTGAAATAAAAAAGGAAACGCCATACGTTCCCCTTAATTACTTTTCTCTTCATTTGCTCTTTGAACACCACGAAGTGTTTCCACTCGGACTGCATCTTGTTCAAAGTATTCCACTAAATCACCAATGCGATCAATTGCTTCCCAACTTAAATGATGTTCAATTCCTTCTACATCATTGTAAATTTTACTTTCATCCACACCGATAATACGCATAAATTGCTCTAGCAAGTCATGACGATATACGAGACGTTCTCCGATTTTTTTACCTTTTGTTGTTAATACAAGCCCTCTATATTTTTCATAAATTAGATATTCATCTTTGTCTAATTTTTGCACCATTTTTGTTACAGAGGATGGATGTACACTAAGCGCTTCAGCAATATCAGATACGCGGGCGTAACCCTTTTCATCAATCAACAAATAAATTTGTTCAATATAATCTTCCATACTAGGGGTAGGCATCGGTTTCCTCCATCCAAGTTCATTTTGCTTATTCCGTACGAAGCAATCAATAAAATGATACACCAGAAAGAATAACGTGACAAGTTGAAAACGAGCCTAAATATATAAAACAAAAAAGAATCTGTATTTGCATACAGACCCCCCTTAAGTAAAATATTGTATTTCTGCATTAGGAAAAAACTCATTTATATAACCTCTTATCGTTTCTTTTAATACTGCTGCATCATCCTTTTTATATACATATTTTCCGATGGTTTTGGAAAACGATGCTGAATCAATTCAAACGTTAAATTTGGTATCGTCATATCTTTGTCGCTCAAATAGTTTACGGTTCCTTCTTCCCATTCTTAATGCATTTAAATTGGCGCAACTATAAAACCAAGTGGATATTCAAGTGCCTTTCGTTCAAAGTAAACGAGCTTTGGCATAAATGGTCTCATATGCTTTTCGCCCTCTCGTTAGTATGGGGGACATTAAAGTTTTCCACCCCAGTAACTTGCGTTGCAAGTTACTGAATGTTATAATTTGGATACCAGCTACCTTGCAACGCAAGTTACCTGAATAAAAGGTGGTGAAATCATGCACAGCCAAATGTTAAAAGGCGTGCTCGAAGGGTGCATCCTATACATCATTTCACAAGAAGAAGTGTACGGATATGAACTGAGTACAAAATTAAATAAACACGGATTTACATTTGTAAGCGAAGGAAGCATATATCCATTATTGTTACGTATGCAAAAAGAAAAGTTGATTGAAGGAACATTAAAAGCTTCCTCACTCGGTCCAAAGCGAAAATATTATCACGTAACCGATAAAGGATTAGAACAGCTTGAAGAATTTAAACAAAGCTGGGGGATGGTTTCAACGACCGTAAACAACTTATTATTACAAGGGGAGTGATAGGGATGAATGCACAAGACATGATTGAATTGAATAATAAAAAACGTGAGCTTCTAACTTCCGAAAACGAAATTGCTTATGGTGATATGCTAGTATATCTTCGGTTATCTAATGTACCCGAACATCAAGTGGAAGAACTTTTGTTAGAAATATTAGACCACCTTATCGAAGCACAAGCTGAAAATAAAAATGCTTATGACATTTTCGGAAATGATTTACAATCTTACTGCGATGAACTTATAGCTGCTTTACCCGCCCAAACAAAATTAGAAAAAACTTCTTTAATTGGTTTTGTTATTAGTTTACTCCTTGCTATACAGTTTGGCATAAATGCAATTATTTCATTTTTTATGTTTCTCTTTGAAAAAAATAATACATTATCAAGTCCGCCTTTTAGCATCCTTGGAACTACTTTGTCTGTTTCAATAATTATACTAGGTATATTATTTATTTTATATTTATTAAAGCGTTACTCCTTTGATCAGAAAATGAATTGGAAAAGAAAAATTCTATTTGGATTCGCATTTGCTACTCCATTTTGTTCCGCTGTATTCTTAAATATTTATTTTCAAAAGCAACCTTATCTCATTTATCATCTAACCTTTTGGCAAAACGCCTTAATCGCAATCTTATTTTTTATTTTATATAAACTACTATACAAAAAATCAAATTTTTAACAGCCCTTCAAAAGGCTGTTTTTTCTTCTGTCTAATTTTACAAATTGAAAAATTTCATAAAGAAAATAAGAAAAATGCAAAATAATTAAAGTTAATTGTTGACGTGATGCTTTTATTATCGGTATCATAAATCTTCGTGAGCAATTATTTTTCGTTATACGATTTTTTTATTATTACTGAATTTTTGAGAGGAGAAATTAGATGTCAGTTAAGAAGAAAACGTAAGTACGCACCGGCAAAATGGTACGTGAACTAATGTTAGCAGACGAAGATGTAAATGCTTCGCTAATTATGGTATATAGTGAAAACGGTGTAAACGCAGAAATTAAAATCGAGGGCTTAACGCCGAAATGTAACGAAGAATTATTTTTGAGCGGAAACGTGGATTGGAACAAGAGTGTTATTTATAAAATTGTTGATTTCACTGGAAACGCTGAAGTTGGTAAAGTTACATTAACAGCGATGAACAAAAACAATGTTTCTCTAGAAATTGAACGCGTTATGTGGAGTAAAGAAAATAAAGAAGCTGCCGAGCAAGAAGAAACACAGGTAGAAGCAGCACCGAAAAAAGAAGTAGTTGTAGAAGCTCCAAAAGCAATTACGCCTACTCCGGTACCGACTCCGAAGCCAGTAAGCGTAGAAGCAGCTGTAGAACTAGTTACTCCAGCGCCTGTGAAAAAAGCAGTCCCTACTCCAGTTACAAAGCAAGAGACCGCACCGGTTGCTCCTGCAAAACCGAAGCAGCCTGCTTTGACTGAAACAAATTCAAAACTACAAGAAAATTATGTTAAACTCGTGAAAAAGACAATTGAAGTTTGTCAAGATTACGAGCTTGGCATCGACATAGATGATTCTATTGAAAGCTTAAAAGAAGAACTACAAAGCCAAGGTATTAGCGTTACATTTGACAAAGAAATTATGGACGTTGTAAGTCGCCTTCGTTCTTTACAAGATAAAGGAATCAAAGTAGAAAAAGTACTTAATTTACTATAAAAAAATAAGAGGTGGCTATCGCCATCTCTTATTTTTTATAATTCCACTCATTACTTTCATACTTTTCTTTCGCTAACGTTTGAACTTCATGTAACTGTTCTTCTGTTAATTCATATGGAACAAGTTCTACATCCAATCCTTTTTCAAAGCCAACTTCAAACGCTTTAATTAACTGTTCTATCGTAAATGTACGGTCTGTTAATTCATTAATTGCTACTGCTTTAGAAGAGAACATACTCTTCATACGTTCCTTCACACGTTCATTTGGGAATAAAAATAGATCATATAGTTCATCTAAATCAATTTCTAATGGAATCGATCCATGCTGTAAAATAACACCTTTTTGACGTGTTTGAGCACTACCAGCAATTTTTCGTCCTTCCACTACAATTTCATACCAAGATGGTGCATCAAAACATACGCCTGAACGTGGATTTTTTAAATTTTCACGATCTGCTTCTGTTTTTGGAACTGCATAATATGCTTCTAACCCTAATGCCTTAAAACCATCTAATAAACCTTGCGAAATAACACGATACGCTTCTGTAACTGTTTTCGGCATATTCGGATGATCTTCAGACACAATAACACTATACGTTAACTCTTTGTCATGTAGTACACCCCTGCCGCCTGTTTGACGACGAACGAATCCATATTTCTTTTCGTTAACTACATCCATATTAATATCTTTTTCAACACGTTGAAAATACCCAACTGTTAATGTTGGTACTTCCCATTCATAAAAACGAATTGTTGGTGGCATTTTCTTTTCACTTTGCCAATTTAATAAACATTCATCTAACGCCATATTAAATGCCGGTGAACATTGACCAGAGTTAATATAACACCATTTTTCTTTTCCCATCCTGCACCTCATATAACCAATTATTTTTCACATTCTCTAGTCTACCAAATTCGACAAAATTTGTGAAAGAATACGAAATTTCTTCTTATATGCAAATGAATCTGTTGCATAAATACATAAGGGCATTATAATATTGAAAGTAGGATAAGAAAAAAGGGAGCGATAGAATCGTGTCAACAACTTGGATTATTTTATTAGCCGTAATCGTAGCATTTATCGGCTACACTGTATGGATGTACTTCTATCAGAAAAAATTAATTAAAACTCTTACAGAAGAAGAATTTCGCGCTGGCTACCGTAAAGCACAGCTTATCGATATTCGTGAAGCAGACGAATATAACGCAGGGCATATTTTAGGTGCACGTAACATTCCGTTATCACAAATTCGCCTTCGCCATAAAGAACTTCGTCAAGATCAACCTGTTTACTTATATTGCCAAAGCGGATTCCGTACAGGTCGTGCAGCGCAATACTTAAAAAAACAAGGCTACAAAGATTTCTACCAATTACAAGGTGGATTTAAATCTTGGACAGGCAAAATTAAAAAGAAATAATAACATACAAAAAACTAGCTGAATAAATCAGCTAGTTTTTTCATTTCATCTTATTCGCAATGTATAATAAATTCTGCTTGATTACCTTTTCATCGTTCTCTTCTACATTCCGATACAGCAGTTGATATTCAATTCCTTTCTCTTTCCATATAAGCGTAGCAAATTCGTCACCACGTTCATAATCATCTTTATTTTTAAAATAAGCAGACGTTCCATTATTCAGTTTCATTTGTTCTTGAAATCGCTTCTCTTCCACAAGATCCGGAAAACTATAAGGAAAGTTCGCGACATTTAACTCAATATACTCATTTCTACCTGACTCCTTCTGTTTATATTTAATCGTTAAGACAGTGTTCTTTTTCCCAAGCGTTCTTACTTCCCCCTTCACATCACTTGTAATGTCGTACGGTAAAAACGTTGGAACTTTAAACTTCACCGGAAAATATTTTGGAAGTTCCTTTAGCGGAATAGGATCCGTAACACGATCCATAGCTCCTCCTGTTGTTCCCACAAAGTGTTTTTCTTCTTGCATCGTTTGCTGAAACGAACACGAACTAAGCATGAAACTAGAAAACACGAAACAAATGATTCTTTTTTTCAATTTGTTTCCGCCCTTTCATACCGCTCTCTTAACGAACGAAGCGTTGATATTCTCTTCATATTCGCTTTGTCACCAAACTCCACCTTTGAAAACTTTCCACGTTATTCTCACACATTTTGACAACACTTTTTGCAAACAAAAAAGACCCCTATCATTCTTACGCCCAAGTGAAAAGGTTACGCGAATAAAAAGAAGTCTTATTAATACCATAGTTTGTGAAAAGCTTTTCAGGTCAAGATTTTTTCTTTCTTATTATTTTCCCTTTATAATAAGGGAAAGAGGTGATACATATGGCCAATATAAAACAAATTGCTAAAACTGCTGGTGTATCGATATCAACTGTTTCTCGTGTCCTGAATAATCACCCTTACGTAAAAGAAGAAAAGCGTAAGCGTGTTCTAGATGCTGTTGAAGAATTAAACTACGCAAAAAATATAAATGCTGTCCATTTAATAAGAGGGAAAACATATACAATTGGCGTTATGCTTCCTTTCATTAACCTCCCCTACTTCAGTACGATTATTGAAGGAATCGGAAACGAAGCGTTAGCTGCCGGATATCACATTAATTTATGTCAAACGAATTACGATAGCATTGAAGAAATTCGTGTTCTTGAAATGATGAAAATGAAACAATTTGATGGGATGATTATTTGCTCCCGAACGAGCTCTTGGGAACAAATCGAACCTTTTGCAAAATTTGCCCCTATTATTTCATGTGAAAAAATGAAGCATCCCCTCATTTCATCCATCTACGTAGATCATTATGAAGGTTTCCGTCTCGGTACTGCCTATTTACTAAGTAGAGGCCATGAAAAAATCGGAATTTGTTTAGCAAGAAAAACAAGTGTAAATTCCATGGAGCGAGAAAAAGCGTTCGCCGATACACTTCGTAACGAAGGGAAAACGTTGCATCCTGAATGGATTTTCCACCAATGCTATACAATGCAGGACGGAGCACAAATACTCCATCGTATTTTAAATATGACAAATCGTCCAACTGCTATTTTCACAGCGAACGATCAAGTTGCAGCTGGTTTATTAACAGAGGCTCGAAAACATGGTATTCGAGTACCTGAAGACCTTGCTATCCTTGGATTTGATAATCATGAAATTTCAAAGGCATTAGAAATTTCCACAATTGAACATCCCGGTCTCGCAATGGGCTCACATGCTTTTTCTTTATTTCATAAGCAGATTCAAAGCGAGCAAATTGTCGGCAGTACAAAAGAGCTTTCATTCCATTTAATTGAGCGAGAGACTGTCTAAAAAGAGCGTTACCTATAACGCTCTTTTTCAGCTCTTCACCTATTGACTTTATATTTTCCATCTCATATAATGAACCTAACGAACGGTAGGTAGGGGATAAAAATGACAGCAAACCGCATTAAAGCTGTAGCACTTTCTCATTTCGCACGCTACGGCTACGAAGGAACTTCATTAGCAAATATTGCTCAAGAAGTTGGGATTAAAAAGCCATCGATTTACGCACACTTTAAAGGAAAAGAAGAGCTATATTTTATATGCTTAGAATCCGCTCTTCAAAAAGATTTACAAAGCTTCACTGACGATATCGAAAAATTTTCAAATTCGTCTACTGAAGAATTGCTCTTACAATTACTAAAGGGCTACGCAAAACGATTTGGTGAAAGTGAAGAATCAATGTTTTGGTTACGAACTTCTTATTTTCCGCCTGATGCATTTCGCGAACAAATTATCGAAAAAGCGAATGCGCACATTGAAAACGTCGGAAAACTTTTATTCCCTATATTTAAACAGGCAAACGAGCAAAGTGAACTGCATAATATTGAAGTGAAAGACGCTCTAGAAGCTTTCCTATGCTTACTGGACGGACTTATGGTTGAACTACTATTCGCAGGTTTAAATCGCTTTGAGACTCGTTTAAACGCCTCTTGGCAAGTATTTTGGCGAGGCCTTTCAAACTGACGGATTGCTCCTTTGCAATGCGTCGTTTTTAAGCCCTTTACCTAACGACTGGTAGGAAGGAGAAATGACAAATGGCATGGATTTATGTAATCTTAGCTGGTATTATTGAAATCTTTTGGGTGATTGGATTAAAACACGCGGAAGCACCACTTGAATGGGCTGGTGTTGCTCTATTAATTACAATTAGTTTCGTCTTATTATTTAGAGCTTATAAAGATTTACCTGTCGGCACTGTATACGCAGTCTTTACAGGTATTGGAGCTGGTGGAATCGTTCTTACTGAGATTTTCGTTTTCGGAGAACCTTTCTCTATCGTAAAAGTTTTATTAATCGGTTTAATCTTCTTCGGAGTAATTGGTTTAAAACGAGTAACAGAAGAAAAAGAAGCGAAGGAGGCTGCATAAAATGGCTTGGGTATTTTTAATTCTAGCTGGTATTTGTGAAATTATTGGTGTACTCTTTATGAAAGTAGCCACTGAAAAGAAAGGCTGGGCACCAAAAGTTATCTTGATCGCTAACTTCGGCGTAAGCTTCTTCTTCTTATCTCTTGCGATGAACACATTACCGATGGGAACTGCTTACGCGATTTGGACTGGAATTGGAACTGCCGGAAGCGCACTTCTAGGCATCCTTATTTTCCGAGAATCAGCGGATTGGCGTCGTCTTGCTTTCTTAAGCTGCATTTTATGCGGCGCTGTTGGCTTAAAACTATTAAGCTAACGTGAGGTGAATGTCATGTGGAAAGAACAAGGAAAGAAAATATTAGCATGGATCACACTTTGTATCGTCATTCTATTACAAATAAGTTTTCATATAATAGAATCATTGTTTCATAAAGTATTATCCATTCTCACATTCCTTCCTAACATGACACTTGAAATTATATCGATTGTTTGGTCCATTATCGCCTCCATTGCAATCGTCATTATATGGAGTATCGCCAAACTATGGAATAAGTTATTTAAAAAGGACAGTACTTCTGAAAAAGAGTAACTGTCCTTTTTTATATTCATTCAGACTTTCTGTAGAAGTTAGATGTGATAAGACAAAACAGACCAATTATAACAATACTTATACCAATTCCTTTATGCAAATTAGGAAACGGTGATGGTATGTCTGAATAAAAATTTGATAACAAAAGACCTATTGACAAAAATAATACTCCTATTTCAAATAACAATTTTCGTTTCCCCATTGTTCCCCCTCCAATTTTTTTCATACATTCCTTTCTTTTGGACATACTACCCCAAAAAAGGAGTGGATAATATGCAAAATTCTATACATAAGCAAATCCTATTTTTATTTTTCCTATTTCTTATTCTCATCATCGTTTTCAGCTTTATATTACATACTCCGAAAGATGTGCCAAATAGCGTTTCTTTTTATAAACTACTGCTCTCGTATTGTCGTTATTGAAGAAGGTGCCTTTTTTTAAGGCACCTTTTAAAATTCTCTTTTTTTATATATTTTTACTGAAACAAAGATAGATATTATGAACATGCATATTGAACTAACGAATAACATGCTGTTATATAATTGAATTTGTTCCAAGTTGATTTGAAACAAAGTTTCTAAAATAACAATCGGCGCCATGAATATTACTATTGTAATAAGAATAGTTTTTTTATATCCTAACCCAAAAGATATTGGTAGAACAAAGCTTAAATACACTAAAATAAAGCTAATACTAGCAACCATTGTCGTTTCAATAAATTCAAATAAGTTAACCTCGCTCTTCATTCCTATCGTGAAACAACCGACCGTTACACTTATAAAAAGAATAATTATTGCTACTATATATTTCGCATACACAATTTGTTTTCTCAATATTGGTAAACTATTTACTATAACTTCACTCTCATTTTTACTATCTGCTTCAAATGTTTTTACTGTTGCCCCAATTGTAATAATTACTGACATAATGATGAATAAATTTTTCCGTATCTGTTAAGGCCATATAAAAGAAAACAGGATACAGTATGTACCAAATTAAAAATTTCCATTGAATGATGAAATCTTTTAAAATTAGTTGCTTGATCATGTATTACACCTCCTAATATGAAAATGTCCCTTCTATAACTCTGCCTCCTGAAACATTTTCATTGAGAGGAACATGGATACGAATATACTCACTAATACTCCGATACTAAGAACACCCATTGCTTGTGTAGCCTCTTGAGAGTGAAGTACTTTTAACATAATTGTTTTATCACCAAAAATATTGCACATAAGACCAATCATACCCATTAAAGGAAAAGCATAATCAAATTCAAGACAGTAATAACTTTATATCCCCCAATGTAATTAGTCGGTATCGTTACTGCACAATAAATCAAAGTTGCTACTATTGCTGAAAATATTGCATATCCAGGCATAACTATATCTCTGTTCAATAAAATATTCCCTAATATTACGACTATAAAAGTTACACTCAAACCAGCCATAATAAATAATGTGCTTGAAATATATTTAGCTATAATTATCTCTTTTCTCGTTATAGGCAAACTCACTAATACTTTTTCTGCTTTACTTTTCTCGTCATAATAAAAAGAAATATATATAATCGTACTACATGTTATAAATACTCCTATTGCAATCCCCATTGGTTCGACGGAATTCTTAAAAATAGATAAAATAGGGATTAAAAAATAGAAAGGAAACATCTTCTTCTGTAAAAAAACTCCTTCAAAATCAACTGTTGCATATGAATTCTCCTCTCTATAAATCACGCGTTTCATAAATTTTAATTGTAAGAAGCATAGAAACGATATAGACACTAGCTAGTGTGATTAATCCAACTATAAATATGCCAAAATGTAATGGATTCATAATCCAATTAATGAATGATGCCGTAGCACTTTCTCCGTCACCAATAAACATTCCAACAATAACACCTATTCCAGCGGCTCCACCTGTAAATATTCCACGTACTACTTTTGATTTTGTCCCATAATAACTCGGGAATAATGCTGTAATATAAACTAAAGAATATACAGCACCTCTGACTACTACATACCAAGGAATTTCAATATACAAATTGGGATGATAAGCTCCAATATCACCAATGACAGCGATACCTCTTATAAGAAAAACAACTAGCGTAGTAGAAATCATGCCACCTACAATAAATATTACACCCGAAATATATCTAGCAATAATGATATCCTTTCGTCCAACAGGTAAACTATTTATAATAACATCACTTTTATTTTTTTCATCCATCGCTATTAGTATCATAGAAGATGATATCGTTATGAGTAAGCAACTCATTGGAAATAACAATTCACCATCTGGATCTAATCCAAAGAAAACAAGAGGCATAATAAAATACACTAACCACATAACCCGAAAAAAGAACAAATCTTTATAGATTAGCTGACGCATAGGCACCTCTCCCTTTCGCAGTGTAAACGATAATGTCATCTAATGTAGGCTTTTCTAGTACAACCTCATTTCCAAACCAATCGATAATTCCTTGTTTATCCTTCGCTAAACCTTCAAAACCAAACTTATTTTTTCGTAATCCAACAAATAGTTCTTTTCCTTCTCGGTCTAATAAATCATTACTTCCTTTTACGATTACGTAGTTCTCCATTAAGTCTTCTTTTTCACCAGTAAATATAATTTCTCCATCATTGATGAACGTAACATAATCTGCAATGCGCTCTAAATCTGTTGTAATGTGCGTTGAGAATAATACGGATACTTCATCTTCCATTACAATTTCTTGCAACATATCAAGTAATTCACTTCGAACAACTGGATCTAACCCTGCTGTCGGTTCGTCCATAATAATAAACTCTGCGTGGTGCGAAAGTGCGATTGCAATCGCAAATTTCATTTTCATTCCTTTTGATAATTCTTTAATTTTTTTATACTTTGGAACTTGTAATCTATGCATATACGATTGATACTGCTCTTCGTCCCACTTTTTATATAACGGTGCAATAATACGCTTCATTTGTTCACACGTTAAATCTTCGTAATAATGATTTTCATCATATACAAAGCCGATATTTTGTTTTATTTCCTTTTCAGCTTTCTTATTGTCCTTGCCAAAAATTTTTATATCTCCGTTATCTTTTTTAATTAAATTCATAATCATTTTGATCGTCGTACTTTTCCCGGCCCCATTCGGTCCGACAAACCCCATAATATATCCGCGTGGTAACGTAAAACTTATATTTTTCACTGCGAAACCTTCATAACTTTTACAAACGTTTTTTAACTCTAACATCTCTCTCATTCCCCCTTATATAAAAACGCAATCATCTGCTGTAATTCTTCAAGTGAAAGCTGCAACGCTTTACTTTCATTCACAATCTCTTCCGCTTTACTTTCCAATAGGCGAAGCCTTTGTTCTTTTAATAGTTCATTATTTTTACGTGAAACATAAGTCCCCTTCCCAGCAACAGTTTCTATATATCCTTCTTTTTCAAGCTCCTCGTATGCACGCTTCGTTGTAATGACACTAATTTGTAATTCCTTCGCTAAGCTACGAATAGACGGTAATTGATCTCCACCCTTTAAACCGCCATTTAAAATAAGCTGGCTTAATTGTTTTCTTATTTGCACATAAATAGGGTCTTGGGAAGAATTCGAAATAATAATATTCATGTTTTCCTCCAGTTTGTGTATACACTGTATATACCTTATATATACAGTGTATACACACCATCCTATTTTTAGCAAGAAAAAAAGACCAACATTTTTGAACTGAACCCAAAAAATTAGACAAATATATTAAGCAGCTACTAAGGATTGAACTCTGTATTGCACAGGGGACAATCCTTTTAGTTT